>JBGTSH010000002.1:0-126998 GCA_041940405.1 Polyangiaceae bacterium | reverse complement strand
AATGGGTCGAGGGTCGCACGCACGCGCTCCTCGGCTTCGGTGATCAAACGCGAGAGCTCGGGGCTGAGCGGAACCGCACCGAGGACGAGACCCGCACCGACGCCTGCCTCTTCACCGGGATCGATGAACGCGCCGAGCTCGAGTGGGTCGTCCGGGCGAGGGAGCTCGGAGATCGGCGGCACGCTGTCCGGCGCGGGCACGACGCTGAGGCGCGGCGCGTACATCGGAGGCGGCGTCGTGCCCCGCGACGAGTATTCGGGCCCCGCCGGGTTGGCGAACGTGGCGACGCGCTCGACGAGCCGCGGGATGTCGACCGGGCGCTCGAACACGCTCTCGAGCAGGCTGACGTCCGAGAGCTCGGCCGCACGCAGCGGGTCCCCGACACAAAGCACCTCGAACGCCTCGGGGCGAAGCGCGCGAGCCGCGATAACGCGTTCGATGGCGCCGGGCTGGTCGACGTCGACCACGAGGACGCGCGGGATCTCGCTCACGACGCGGGCTTCGACGAGCGACAGCGGTGCGTCGATCACCGTGAAGCCGCGGGCCCGGAGCGCCGCAGCGATCTCTTCGCCCTCGACCGACGCGTCGGAGAGCAGCACCACGTCACCCGCGGATGCCTCCTCGAAGGGATCGCGCAATTCGCGCCCGTCAGGGTGCGAATCGGAGCCCCCCGCGGGCGCGGGCTCCGAGGGTAACGAGGCAGGGGGCAGTGAAGACGACACGGCGGCGTGCGAATCTACCAGACGACGGAAGGGGAAAGGTTGCCGCGCCGCCCGAGCGCGGGCAGAAAGAGGAATGTTCAAGCTGCCGGCCTCCGAATCGGAGCTTCTCTTGGTGGCTTGGCTCATCCTTTTGGTCATCCTTGGAACGAAAATCGGAGGCATCGGCGAGGCGATCGCGCGCCTCCTCATGCGCCGCAGATGACCGAAGAGGCCGAAGAAGCGCCGCCCGCGCCCGAAGCACCCGAAGCACCCAGAGCGCCCGAAGCGCCGGCCGCCCCCGTATCCAAGGCCGGCCGGCCGCGGAGGTTTGCGATCGCAGCAGGCGTGCTCGTCGCGCTCGCAGCCGGCGGGCTCTACTACGGCCTCTCACGACCGGATGGGCCCGCGCCGATCGAGCCGCGTGAGGCGCCCCAATCGGCGCTCGATGCGGTCCCCGCGGGCGCGACGCTCCTCGTGACGATCGATCTCGAGGCGCTCCGGAAATCGCCGCTCGCGGCGCCGTACCTCGCCGGAGAAAGAAGCATCGAAGGGATCGGCAAGATCCGCGACGCTTGCGGCTTCGATCCGCTCGCGTCGGTGAATCAGCTCGTCCTCGCCGTGCCCGAGGCATACGACGCCGACTTCGGCGTTGTCGCGGCGGGCACCGTCGCCGACGGCCCTGTGCTGGACTGCGCCACCAAGGTGATCGCCGCGCGCGGCGGCAAGCCTGTCTCGTCGTCGCTCGGATCGTTTCGCACGGTGCGCGACATGGACGCGCCGACGACCGGTGAGATCGCCGTTCGGGCAGGCGGTCCGATCCTCTTCGGCGGCGGAGCGTTCCTGCGCGCGATGGTCGATTCCGTCGACGGAATGCTGCCGTCGGTCCGCACCGAGCCGGCGCACACCGAGCTTCGAAAGGAGCTCGCCGGCTTCGAGAGCGTCCAGGCCACCCTCGCCCTCTCGAAGAAGCAGCGAGCGGTGATCGCCCAAGAGCTCGCCTCCACGCCGTCTGCGCCGAACGCCATCGGGGCCGTCTCGGCACTTGCCGTCGGCGTCTCGCTCGTCGAAGAGAGCGCCAAGATCAAGATCGTGGTCCTCTGTGACGACGGCCCGTCGGCGTCGGCGCTCGTTACGCTCGCGAACGATGCCCGCAAGAACGCCGGCCAGACGCCGCAGGCAGCGGTCCTCGGCGCCGCGCCTCTCCTCGAGCGGCTCGCGCTCGAGGCGCACGGAGCCAAGGTGATCGCGACGCTCGAGGCGAGCGTCACCGAGCTCGACACGATCGTCGAGCGGGCCATGCAGTTTCGCGCCATGCTCGAGGGCGGCCGTCCCGGCACCGAGCCTTCCGGCGCGGTCCCGCCGCCTCCGCCGACGAGCTCGGCGTCGTCAGGTCCCGGTCCGGGACGCTGACGAGGTCTTGGTAGCGAGCGAGGCGCGCACCGAGTCCACGATCACCTCGCCGTTGTCCACGCCGACGAGCGCGACCGAGCCCTCGTCGAGCGCGCCCTCGAGGATGAGATCCGCGAGCGGGGCTTCGACCAGGCGGGCGATCGTACGACGGAGGGGCCGCGCACCGAGCTCGGCGTCGAAGCCGCCTGCATCGAGGATCGCCTCGACGACGCCGGCTTCGATCTCGAGGCGCACGCCACGTTGATCCATCGCTAGAGCCAGTCGATCGAGCATCCGCTCGGCGACGACGGCCACCTCGCTTCGCTCGAGCGGTGCGAAGAAGAGCACCTCGTCGATGCGCCCGTAGAGCTCGAGCGGCAGGTGCTTCTTCGCAGCGTCGAGCGCGACGCCCGAGAGCCGGCGCGCGTCGGGCGCCGCTTCGCGCGCGAAGCCGACCGCGCTCCCCCGTCGCTCCGCGGCGATCGCGCGCGCGCCGAGGTTCGACGTCATCACGACGACCACGTTGGTAAAGTCGATCTTGCGCCCGCGTCCGTCGGTGAGCCGACCTTCGTCCAGTACCTGAAGGAACGACAGCATGACCTCCGGATGGGCCTTCTCGATCTCGTCGAGGAGCACGACCTGGTAAGGGCGACGCTTGACCGCCTCGGTGAGCTGACCGCCGGCTTCGTGCCCGACGTAGCCTGGCGGCGCTCCGATGAGGCGTGCGAGCGCGTGCGGCTCGGCGAACTCGGAGAGGTCGAGCCGCGTCATCGCGTCCGTGGATCCGAAGAGGACCTCGGCGATCGCCTTGGCCGTCTCCGTCTTCCCGACGCCGGTCGGTCCGAGCAGAAGGAACGAGCCGAGCGGCCGCGCGTGCCGCAGCCCGGCGGCGCTCTTCTTCAGCTGCGAGGCGATCCGCGCGAGCTCTGCGGCGTGGCCGACGACGCGCTTTCCGAGCTCGACTTCGAGGCCGACGAGCCGCTGCCGATCGTTCTCCAGAAGGCGCTCGGCCGGCACGTCCGCGAGATCGGCGATCACCTCGGCGACGGTGTCGCGCGTGACCTCGGTGCCGTCGACGCCGCTCGTCCGGCGCGCGCGCGCGCCAGCGAGATCCAGCGCTCCGATCGCCTTGTCGGGCAATGCACGCCCGGGCATGTACCGGACCGACCACGCGATCGCCGACCGAACGGCGTCGTCCGCGTAGGAGAGCGCATGGTGCCGCGCGAGCACCTCCGCGGCGGCGCGCACCATCGGAAGGGCTTCCTCCTCGGCCGGCTCGTCGATCTCGATCGGCACGAGCCGCCTGGCGAGCTGCGCGTCCGCCTCGATGTGGCGCCTGTACGCCTCGGCGCTGGTCGCGCAGAGGATCGCCACGTCGCCCCGGGCGAGCTCGGCCTTTAGCTCGAATACGGCTTCGTCGCCCGCAGCGAGCAGCTCGTGCACGTCGTCGAAGAAGAAGACAAACTTGTCATTGCTATTGCGCGCTTCATCGAAGAGCGCGCCGAGGCGCTCCGACAGGGCGCCGCGCGTTCCGGCACCCGAGAGCAGGCCCGAGGTCGAGACCTCGACGAGGCGGATCCCTTTGGCGCGCAGGCGACCGCCCACGGCGCGCGCGACGGTCGTCTTGCCCACGCCCGCCGGGCCGACGAGGCACGGGGCGTTCGCGCGGTGCTTCTGCAAGACGTCGAGCGTCTTGAGCGCATCTTCGTCGCGTCCGACCGCGCGAGCTGCCTCGGCCGAGGCGTCGTTCTTGAGGAGCGCGTCGATGAGCGGCGTCTTGGAGGGCTCCGCGGATCGGGCGGGCGGCGCTTCATCCGAGGGCGGCGGCGCACGTCGTGCCGGCCGGCGCGAAGCTGCCGGCGCGGGACGAACGGGCGCCGCGCGGAGCGCCGGCGGAGGCGTCGAGACGGGCCGGCGCGGCGGTGGGACGGCGACGACGGTGGCCTTCGACGACGGAGCCGGCGGAGGCGTCGAGCGCGGCAGGAGCGGCACGACCGCCGCTTCGGTCGCCCGAGGCGGCGCGGCAGGAGCGCGCCGCACCGATGCGGGCCCTGGCGGAGGCGGCGCGCGCCGCGCCGGAACCGCGCCCGACGAGCGGGCCAGCGTGACCGCCCGCAGCCGCGTGACGTCGACGCCCGAGAGAGCCAGCGCCCGGTGCGCCGCCGTGGACCGATCGGCGAGCAGCGCGACGAGCACGTGCAGGCCGTTCGGCTCGACGAGCACCAGCCGTGAATCGGGCGAGAGCGAGGCGTTCTTTCGGTCCGCGTCGGTCGAGACCGCGCCCCTTGCCCGTTTCGCTACATGGCGCGCCTCGGCGAGGATCTTTCCCACCGCGTCGGGGACCTCTTCGCCGAAGGACCGTCCGGCCTTGAGCAGGGTGTCCTTATCGAGCCCGCGCTCGAGCAGGAGCTCGGCGCCGACCCCCGCGCGCGCCGCGACGGCAGCCAGAAGGTGGACCGTCGTTGCCGTCTCTTTCCGCGCAGCTGCGAAGTCGATGGAGAGCTTCCGGAGAACGTTGAGCTCGCTCTCCGAACGGTCGATTCGAGCAGCGTGGGTCACTCTCGTCCGATTCGCACGCGTCGCAACGACAGGGCAACAAAAGGGGCGGCACCATCCGGCCACTGTGCCCACGCGAACCCAAAGCGGGTAAGAGGCCCGCCATGAGAACCGCCCTGGCCGTCACCGTGCTCGTCGCCGGCTTCGTCGGCGCCTGTCAGGTCAACGTCAAAGACTCGGAGACGCCCGAGCCCGGCGACAACGAGCCGGCCCCGACGTCTACCGCTGCCGACCCGGCCCCCACGGCTGCTCCCACCACCTCTGCCCAGCCGACCGACACGCTCGACAAGATCAAGGGGCAGAAGATCTGCACCGAGATGGGCTGCATCGACGGCTTCAACGTCGAAGTCGAACCGAAGGCGTGGCCGAAGGGCAAGTACAAGATCCTCGTCACGGCGGATGACAAGTCGACCGTCTGCGAGGGCGCGCTCCCCCTCCCCGCCTGCGACAAGGGCAAGGCGCTCACCTGCAAAGGCGACGTCAAGGTCATGGTCACCGAGAGCGGCTGTGCGCTCCCCCCGGCAGAGCAGGGCTTCGGCCCGGTCAACTTCATGGGCGCGCCGAAGAAGGTGCGGATCGTCGTGTCGCGCGACGGCAAAGAGGTGGGCAAGGCCGACTTCGAGCCGGGGTACAAGAAGGTGCAGCCGAACGGCCCGGAGTGCGGGCCGACCTGCAACTTCGCCGCCGACAAGATGACGGTCAAGTAAGCCAACAGATCTGTCATTGTCGACATGACGCATGCCTGACCGTCGGCGGCGCTACCCGCCGAATCGTCCGTTTTCGCAAGCCCCGAGTTGGGGCGGCCGGCTAGCCGGGCCGAAGGAAGCAATTGCTCGCGCCAGCGTATCTGGCGCAGTTTCTGTCCCACCCGAACGCCAGAGGAACCCCATGCTCAAGTCCGGTCTTTACGTCGCCGCCGTCGCCCTTTCGCTCGTCGCCTGTGGCGGCGAGGGCACCACCGCCGCCGGCAGCGGCTCCGCTGCGGCCAAGGCGCCGACCAGCGCGAAGCCCGCCGACAGCGCCAAGCCCGCCACGACCGCCGCCGCCACCGGCTCGGCCGCCCCGGCCGACTCCGCCGCCGCGGCAGGCGACGTGTCGCCGGAGATGGCCGCGTTCCTCAAGGAGCTCGACGGCACCGACGATGGCGTGAAGAAGGCGCTGAAGAAGGTCGCGAAGCCGGGCCTCGACGACAAGGACATGGACATGTACACGCTGCACGAAGCCAAGGTCATCAAGACCGACAAGAAGTCGGACAAGCAGACCTGCTACGACTTCGAGGCGAAGGCCGGCATGATGGTCTACACGTACGGCGTCTGCTGGGAGGGCGGGAAGATCGTCTCGGTCGAGGACAAGGGCTCGAAGTAGTCGGGCTCGCCTTCACTGAACGACCCTTCGGAGCGGCCGGCGAAAGCCGGTCGCTCTTTCTTTTCGAGCCCTGCGCGCGCGGCAAGAGCCCCGCTTGCATGCCGCTCTGCGGCTGTGCCCTTCTTGATCAGCTTGGACTTTCGGCCTGCCGTGTTCTCGTTTAGGAAGGTCGAGTCACCATGGCAAGGCTCACCAGCATCCTCGCTCTCACGCCGGCATTTCTCTGCGCAACGGCCGGCATCGCCTCGGCCGACGACGCCTCGCCGACGGCCGTGTCCGTCGGCAAGCCGACGAAGCAGGTCGCCGCGACCGCCGCGGTCGGCGGACAAGCGGGGATCAGCACCGGCGGCGACGCCAACGCTTCGGCGAGCGCCACGGCCACCGGCCCGAACGACAAGGCCGAAGCCGCACCCACCGGCTCCGGCGACTGGGAAGAGAAGTGGATGCCCTGGAACACCGGCGAAGAGCACGCCGACATGGGCTTCGCGTTCTTCGGTCACCTCGGTCTCGGCAGCCGCCTGAACGACGGGCCCACGGGTGAAGCGGACGCGCCGAACGGCCTGCGCATCGGCATCACCGGCATCTTCCGGCCGATCCGCTACTTCGGCTTCGGCGTCGGCTACGAGCACGCCGATCTCGAGCGTACCCGCGTCGACCAGCCGGTCGGCCTCTCCGGCCAAGAGTTCCGCGACACGACGCGCGAGCTCAACAACCTCTGGATCGACGCGCGCGCCTATCCGCTGCGCTTCGACCCGTTCGCGATGTACGTCAACATCGCCGGCGCTTTCGCGTTCCAGGATCTCGACAGCTCGAGCTTCGTCGACGAAGACCTGACGACCCCCGACGGCGGCGTCACCTCGAAGTGCGAGGGCAGCGGCTCGGTCGGCATGGGCATGAAGGCGGGCGTCGGTGCCGAGCTCGCGCTCGTGTCCGGTGCGATCCTCTGGGCCGAGCTCGGCCCGGACTACTACCTCTTGTCCGAAGAGTCGCTCGACGGCTGCGACGTCGGCGCGGGCAATGCGTTCCTCTTCGGCTTCCGCGGCGGTCTCGCGCTCGGGTTCGAGCGCACGAAGGTACAGAAGCAGGTCGCGCCGCTCCCGGCCGCACCGAAGGACGCCGACGGCGACACCATCCTCGACGACGTCGACGCGTGTCCGTCGGTCGCCGGCGTCGCGAACGCCGATCCCAAGAAGCACGGCTGCCCGCCCGACAAGGACGGCGACACCATCCTCGACGCGGTCGACGCGTGCCCGGATGAGCCCGGCCTCGCCGATCCGGATCCGAAGAAGAACGGCTGCCCGCCGCCGAAGGATCGCGACGCCGATCTCGTCACCGACGACGTCGACGCCTGCCCGGACATCCCCGGCATCAAGACCGAGGATCCGAAGACGAACGGCTGCCCCGGCGACAGCGACGGCGACGGCTTCCGCGACGATCAGGACGGCTGCCCGCAAGAGAAGGGCGTCGACGATCCGGATCCGGCGAAGCGCGGTTGCCCGAAGCTCGTCCGCGTGACCGAGAAGGAGATCGTCATCCTCGAGCAGGTGCAGTTCGACACCGGCAAGGCGACGATCAAGAAGGAGAGCGACGCGCTCCTCGACTCGGTTGCCCAGGTGCTCAAAGAGCACCCGGAAATCCTCAAGCTCGAGGTGCAGGGTCACACCGACAACAAGGGCACCAAGCAGCTCAACACCAAGCTCTCCGACGATCGCGCCAAGAGCGTGGTGAAGGCGCTCGAGAAGCGCGGCATCGAAGCGAGCCGCCTCCAGGCGAAGGGCTACGGCCCCGACAAGCCGATCGCCGACAACGCCACCGACGCCGGCCGGGCGCAGAACCGCCGCGTGCAGTTCATCGTGCTCGAGAAGAAGGCGCGGCCGATCAACGCCGGCAATATGCCCGCTCCCGGAGCGGCACCGGCTCCTGCACCCGCTCCGGCGCCGGCGCCGGCGCCCGCTCCCAACCCCTGAGACGGACCCTCAGCGCAGGCGCTTGACCACGTCCAGCGCCTGCCCGACGTGCTTCTTCACCATGAGCTGCGAATGCAGCACGTGGCGAACGATCCCGCCCTTGTCGAGGACGTAGGTCGACCGGCCGTCGAGGAAGCCGAGCGTCTTCGGCACGCCCCACTCGGCGCGCACCTTTCCTCCTGCGTCCGAGAGCAAGAGGTACGGAAAGCCGTGCTTCTCGCGGAAGCGCCGGTGCGAGGCAGACGAGTCGGAGCTGATGCCGACGACGCTCGCGCCGGCGTCCTGGAAGTCTTCGTACGCGTCGCGGAACGAGCACGCCTCGGCGGTGCAGCCAGGCGTCTCGTCCTTCGGGTAGAAGAACACGACGACGGGTCCCTTCTCGAGCAGGCCGTCCAGCGTGACGAGCGTCCCGTCGTGGTCCGGGAGCGTAAATCGCGGTGCCGTGTCGCCTTGTCCGATGCCCATGGACCGGGCTCCTAGCGCCTCCCCATGGTTCCGAAAAGGGCCCGTCGACAAGCGATGGCGGTCCGTCTACAAGTTCTCGTTCCCCGGGAGCGCCAAAGGAAGGCCCCGGCCGAGCACGCGCGTATCACGCGCGGACCTGTTTCGCCGGGCGGGGGACAATCGTCGAGAGTGGAGGATTTCGCCGCATGATGGGATCGCAGACACCTGAGCCGCTCCTGGCAGCGAACTATCCGCCGGGCGGCTACGGCCCCCCGCCGGGTGGTGGTGGGTATGCTCCGCCGCCGTGTGGTGGTGGCTATGCTCCTCCGCCGGGTGCGCCGCCGGGCGCGCCCCCCGGCGGCTACGGTCCGCCTCCGGCTCCGCCGGGCGGCTACGGAGCACCTCCGGGCGGTCCTGTGCAGGCGCAGCCTCCGGGTGCGCCGCCGGCCGGAGCGCCTCCCAAGAAGAAGGGCGGCGCCGGTCTCATCATCGGCATCGTCGCGGGCCTCCTCCTCCTCGGTGGTGGCGCTGCGGCCGCGTGGTGGTTCTGGATGCGATCGACGGGCCCCGAGCTCGCGGTCTACATGCCCAAGGACACGCAGCTCTACATCGAGGTGCCGAGCGTCACGAAGGCGCTCGTGAGCTTCGTCGGCGTCGACGCGATCGACGACAAGGAGCTCGATCCGGACAAGACCAAGGGTGAGGCCATCGACGCGTTCGCCTCCTCCTTCGACGTATCCAAAGACGAGGCCGAAGCGTTCCTGAAGAGCGTCGGCGCCGTCGCGGTCGCCGCGCGCGACATGGACAAGGACAAGACCCAAGGCGGCATGCTCATGTCCTTCGGATCGAAGGGCGACGTCGAGCCGGTCCTCGGGTCGAAGCGCTTCGACAAGGACGGCGATCTCGCCGGCGGCACCAAGTACAAGATCTACCGCAAGGTCGTCGAGGACGAGGACGACCGCGAGAAGCTCTCGAACTACGAGAAGGCGTTCAACGACATCGGCGGACGCAAGCCGGAAAAGGACGAAAAGGAAGACAAGGACGACGACGACGCCTGCGTCTGGTGGGAGGACAAGAAGGTCCTCGGCTGCGGCGACGTCGACTTCATCGAAGACGTCGGCAAGGTAATGAGCGGCGACAAGGAGAGCCTCGCGAAGGCCAACGAGACCTTCGCCCAGGCCAAGTGGCCGTCCGGCTCTTCGCTCCTCGTGTACTTCGATCCCGCGGCGATCGACGAGAAGGACGTCAAGAAGGACTTCTTCGACGGCACCGGCCCGATCCTCGGCTCGGCGCGCTTCACCGACGCCGGCCTCGTGATGAACGTAAGGGCGGAGCTCAAGGGCAAGAAGCTTCCGGATGACAAGGTCTACGGCAAGCCCGCCGACCTGACGCTCTATGAGCGCCTCCCGACCGACACGCTCGCGTACGTCGCGTTTTCGACGAAGACCGAAGCGTCCTACAAGGAGTTCGAAAAGGATCTCATCAAGTCGCTCGAAGAGGCCGACGAGGACGCCGGCAAGAACTTCGAGAAGGGCGTCGAAGAGATGGAGAAGCTGCTCGGCTTCGATCTCGAGGACGTCTACACCGCGATGGGCGACGAGGGCGTCCTCGCCGTCACCGCGAGCGAGAAGGTCGAGCTCGAGAAGGTGATCGCAAAGGACAAGGAAGCGCTCGACTACTTCGGCCTCGTGCTCGCCCTCCACGTAAAGGACAAGGAGAAGGCCGAGAAGGTCATCAAGGGCCTCAAGGATGCCGCCGAAGACAAGGGCAAGGGCATGGTCGAGGTCTCCAAGAAGGACGGCGGCTTCTCGGTCAAGGCGGCCGAAGGCGAGTTCCCGGAGGGCAGCCTCACCCTCATCGAGGACAAGTATCTGGTCCTCGCCGTCGGCAACAAGAAGCGCATCGAGGGGATCAAGAGCGCCTTTGCGAAAGAGGGCGACACCCTCAAGGCCGACAAGGCGCACAAGAAGGCGCACGACGCGCTCGCCGGCAAGAACGCCCTCTTCCTCTGGGTCGACACCGGCCGCATCGCGAAGACCGCGCTCAAGATGGACGATGAGGTGAAGAAGAAGATGAAGAAGGAGGGCGTGCCGGTCGACGCGCTCGTCCTCGAGGGCGACGACCGCCTGACCAGCGCGTTCGCCATGCGACTCGAAGTGAAAGAGGGGCTCTGGACCATCGAAGCCGAAGATCTCAACGGCCTCTTGGCGAGCGTCGGCGGCGCCGCGGTCTTCGGCCGCATGGCCGGCGGCCTCCCGAAGAAGGTCGACAAAGACGACGACGACGGAGGCGGCAGCGGCAGCGGCAGCGGCAGCGGCTCGATCCCCTCCGACATTCCGACCATCGGGATCGCCGCCTGCGACGACTACGTAAAACACATCTGGAAGTGCGGCGACAAGATGGGCGGCGCCGGCGGTCAGGCGATGAAGGACAGCGCCAAGCAGTCGGCCGAAGCGTGGAAGAAGGCATCCGCCCACCCGTCCGCGCGCTCCGTCATCGAGGAGGGCTGCAAGACGGCACGCGAGAGCATGAAGTCGGTCTGCCCCTGATGCTGCGCCGAGACTGACAACGTCGTCGTTCTCTTCGACGTTGGTCCCGTGGTTTCACCCCCCTGCCCCCCTCACTTCGTGAGGGGGGTTTGGTCATTTCGGGGTTTGGTTACTTGAGGGAGAAAAACCGTTTGATGCGGCCGAGGAGCTGAGAGGACTCGCGCTCGACCATCGACGTACGGTCCTCGTTCGAGGCGCGCGCGGCGTGCTCGTCGAGCTGAAGCTGGCGCTCGGCGAGGACGCGGCTCAGCGCCTCGACCACCTCCGGCTTCTCTTCGAGCACGTGCTTGAAGGCGTCATGGTCGATCACCAAGAGCTCGCAGTCGACCGTCGCCTTCACCGTTGCCTTTCGTTTCTCACCGGTGACCAGCGCCATCTCGCCGAAGAACTTCCCTCGACCGAGGCGCGTGACCTCGACCGATTCCGACGCCGACTCGAGCACGACCGCCACCTCGCCCTTCAGGATGATGAAGAAGTCGTCGGTCTCTTCGCCCTGACGGACGATCATCTCGCCGGCCGAGAACAGGCGCGTCGTCGCGCGGCTCGCGAGCGCGAGCCGCATCTTGTCGTCGACGACCTCGAGGAAGTCCACCTGCGAGAGCGCTCGGTGCAGCTTCTTGGTGCGGCGATCCGCGTCCTGCGCCCGCGTCTCGTCCGAGTGCTGCTGCAGATGCACCGAGCGGTGCGGGAACGGCAGGTTGATCCCCGCGCGTTGAAGGCCGTACCAGATGCGGTCGCGGACGTTGCCGTCGACGACGTCTCGACGGTGAAACTGGTCCGTGAAGACGCGCACCCAGTACTCGATCCCCGCCTCTCCAAAGCCGTTCGTCACGACCGACGGCGCCGGCTCGCGCAGGACGCCGGGTGAATCGGCGATCGCTTGCCGCACGATCTCTTGCACGCGTCTAGGCGGCACTTCGTACCCGACCGAGAAGTAGATGTTTCGCCGCGAAGCCGGTGTCGGGCGCGTGTAGTTCTTCAGCGGCGACTTCGCGAGGAGCCCGTTCGGGACGACGATCTCGATCTCGTCGAGCGTGATGATGCGCGTGGCGCGCCAGTTGATCTCCAAGACCCGCCCGATGTTCTTCGGGTCGGCGTCGTATTGAATCCAGTCGCCGACGTCGAACGGCCGCTGCATCTGCACGGCGAGGCCGGCGATCAGGTTGCCGAGCGTGTCCTGCAGCGACAGACCGATTACGGCGGTCAGCAGCGCCGACGTCGTGAGCAGCTGCCCGGGCTCGAGCCCGAGCTCGCGCAGCACGCCGAGGAGCAGGACGAAGTAGACGACGCCCTGAAGGATGTCGCGGATGATCTTGGGGAGCGGCCTTCCGAGCCGCTTGCCAAGGATCGCCTCGACGAAGAGCAAGACGCCCGCGCGACCGATGGCGATCAGCAGCGTCGCCAGCGACAAGAGCGTAGCGACACGCCACATCGCCGAGGGCTCTTCGAGGACCAGCGAGAAGCCCTTGAAGACGAGGTGGGCGATCAAGAAATAGAGCGGCTGCTTCAGCGCTCGCCGCTCCGCCGTGTCGAACAGGAGCGCGGCTGCGCCCAGCAGCACGAGCGCCACGCTGACCCCGATGGTCGCGCCGGAGATGCCGCTCAGTGTCTTTTGGATGTGCTCCAAAACGCTCTCTGATCCGGCGTTCGCCGGAACCGAGGAGCCTACCAGATTCGACTTCTGTTACGCCGCGGGTACGCCGCTCGAACGGCGCAGGCGCGAGGACGCGCGGGCGCGCGGCTCTCCGGCTCGCACGCGCTCGACCGGACGCATGCCGCCCCAGAGCACCTTTACGTATTCTCGGATGTACGCCTCGCGATCAATCGGAGCAAGACCGCGGCGAGCCGACATCAGCTCGGAGAACACGTAGCCGGAGATCGCTCCCATGAAGGTGCGCGCGACGATCGCGGCGTCGATCGCTCCGACGCGTCCGAGGGCGACCTCCGCCTCGAGGTAGTCGGCGATGAGGCGCTGAAGCTTGAGCGGAGGCGGCTCCGCATGGTTGCTGAAAGGAAGGCAGTCGTTCAGCTTGGGGTTCGACCACGACATCATCGCGATCGGGAAGATTCGTTCGACGTGCGCGATCGCATCGAGCCCCGCCTCGACGAGGTTCGCCTCGACCGAGCCCACGCCGACCCGGCTCGCGAGGAGGGCGACGCCTGGCGGCGCCGCTTCGACGTCCAAGCCCATCGCCGCGCGAAAGAGATCGGCCTTCGTCTTGAAACGCTTGAAGAGCGACCCTTCACTGACGCCCGCGCGCTGCGCGACCTCGGCCGACGTGGCGAGGATGCCCCGTTCCAAGAACACGGCCCTGGCAGCGTCGAGGATCGCTTCGTTTCGAATCACTGTGGGGCGGGCCATGCCCCCATAATTGAGCACTCACTCATTTTAGACAAGTTAAGAAGTGCGGCTTTCTGTGCTGGGCCGGCTTCGCTCCCAGGAAGAGCAAGGTAAGGGTCCGACATGCTCGGCCGAACGCTCGATGTCGTCACTTCCACCCTCGCCTCCGGGCTGACGTTCGCTCGCGGCTGGTACGTGCGCGCCCACGCACGCCAGCCGGAGAAGCTGCTCGAGCTCTACGAGTTCGAGTCCTGCCCGTTCTGTCGCAAGGTGCGCGAGACGCTGAGCGAACTCGACCTCGACGCGATGATCTACCCGTGCCCTCCGGGTGGGACGCGCTTCCGGCCGAAGGCGGTCGAGCTCGGCGGCAAGAAACAGTTCCCCTACCTCGTCGATCCGAACACCGGCTCGTCGATGTACGAGTCGACGGACATCATCGACTACGTCTCCAAGACCTACGCAGAAGGCGCCGGGTCGATCGGCGACCGTCTCGGTCCGGTAAACACGATGCGCGCCGCGCTCGGCTCGTTGCCTCGCGCCGGCCGCGTGCAGGTTCGCCCTTCGAAGGAGCCCGCGCAGCCGCTCGAGCTCTGGAGCTTCGAGGTCTCGCCGTACTGCCGCATCGCGCGTGAAGCGCTCTGCAACCTCGAGATCCCGTACGTGCTGCACAACGTGGCGAAGCGCAGCGAGAAGCGAAAGGACTTCGTCGCGCGCTCGGGCAAGATGATGGTGCCGTTCCTCCACGACCCGAACACCAAGGTCAGCATGTTCGAGTCGGCCGACATCGTCCGGTACCTCGACGAGACCTACGGGGCCTGATTCGGCCGGTGGGTCGCTTGACTTCGCTGTCGAACGCTCTAATGTCTCCAGTGGAGACATTAGCCATGACAAGCGTCGCCCAGGTGTCTCGTAGTCCGAAGAAGCCCGCTGAAAGCGCCGGTATTCCGATCTCAGTCGTCGCCGCGGACGGCCGTCGCCTCACGGGTGAGGTCTTCGAGCCCTCCGCCGGTGAGACGCGGGGCGCCGTGGTGATCGCGCCCGCGATGGGCGTTCCGCGCGCGTACTACCGTCCCTTCGCGACGTACCTCGCGTCGGGTGGCCTTGCGACGGTCGTGGCGGACTATCGCGGCGTCGGCGACTCGCGCCTCGACGGAAGGCTCAGCGAGGACCGAGCGACCTTGCGCGACTGGGGTGAGCTCGACGTACCCGCCGTGATCGGCACGGCGCGCTCGCTCTTTCCTTCCGTGCCGACGCTCTATGTCGGCCACAGCGTGGGAGGTCAGCTCTTCGGTCTCGACGTCCACGACGACGTGCGAGCCGCGATCTTCGTTGGGAGCCAGAGCGGCTACTGGCGCCATTGGTCGGGCGCCCCGCGGCTGGGAATGCTCGCGATGTGGTACCTCGTCATCCCGACGTTCACGCAGGGCCTCGGCTATTTGCCGATGAGCGCGTTCAAGGCAGGTGAGGATCTGCCGCGCGACGTCGCGCGCGACTGGGCGCGCTGGGGCCGGCACCCCGACTACGTGATGAGCTACGCCGAGCCTCGCGGCGGCGTCGGCTTCAAGCACTGGTCCGGCGACCTTCTGTCGTACGCGATCGAAGACGACGCCTACGCGCCGCTCCGGGGTGTCGAAGCGCTGGTGAGCTTCTACGCAAACGCGCGCGGACAGACGGCGCTCATCCGGCCGGATCAGGTAGGCGAGAAGAGCGTCGGGCACTTCGGCTTCTTCCGTCCGAAGTTCGAGCGGACCCTGTGGAAAACCGCGCGAGCCTGGCTTCTCGACCGGGCAATCCGGTGATCCGGACGAGTCTGCGCCCTGGTGGTTACCCAGGGTGGGGGACAAAATATCCATCGGAAAGTTGGCCCGAGGGCCCCCACGCGCGTGGAAGTGACTGTATTCTGATGTAGGCGAGTCAGCTCCAGCGTAGGCACGGCAGGTGCAAAGGGCCCGGGCACACGCCGCAGTACTTCGAACAACTTTCTGCTGGAGATACTCCGATGACCCGCAAGCTCCTCTCGACCCTGTTCGCCGTTCTCGCTCTTTCCGCCACCCCCGTCCTCGTTGGCTGTGAGGCCGAAGACGTCGAGACGGCCGACGAGGCGAACGCGACCGCTACCAAGAACGCGAAGATCGAGACCTTCGTCGGCCTCGACGGCCAGCACTACTTCAACGTCATCGCCGGCAACGGCGAGAAGGTCCTCCGCTCGGAGGGTTACACCAGCGAGAGCGCGCTCGAGACCGGCGTCGAGAGCGTGAAGACCAACGGCGTCGACACGGAGATGTACGACCTGCTCCAGGCGACCGACGGCAGCTGGTACTTCAACCTCGTCGCCGAGAACGGGGAAATCATCGCCACGAGCGAGATGTACACGACCAAGACCAACGCGAACCGCGCCCTCAAGGCGTCGCGTGAGATCCTCGCGAAGGTCAACCGCCAGGAAGCTGCCGAGACCGGCGGCGCTGCGTTCGAGATCTTCAAGGGCCTCGACAGCAAGTACTACTTCCGCCTCCGCGCCGCGAACGGCGAGATCGTGATCTCGTCGCAGGCGTACACGACCAAGGCGAGCGCCAAGAAGGGCGTCGCTTCGGTTCGGACGAACGGCGCCGACGCCGCGAACTTCGAGATCATCCCCGCGCAGAACGACCAATTCTACTTCGTCCTCCGCGCCTCGAACGGCAAGGTGATCGGCCGCGGTGAGGCGTACGTCAGCGAGTCGAACGCGGAGCGCGCGGTCGAGAGCATCAGCGAGCTCATCCACAGCGAGAAGATCGCGGAGCCCTGATCGAGCGATACGGACTCTCGAGACGGACGCCGGCCTGAGCTGCGGCGTGCACGAGGGCCACGCGTCGTCTCACTTACCCCCCTTCACCATGTGGAGGGGGGTTCTTCTTTTTCGGAACGGCTACGGACAATCGCCGTCAGGCGTCGTCAGCGAGCGCTGCCTGGCGCTGGTCGATGATGTTCGTCAGCGGGTGCGAGATCTCGTCGAAAGTCGTTGCGCCGAACGCGCGGCGAACCTTGGTCAACACGCGTTGCCACACCGGATAGACCGCCTCCAACATGCGCTCGCCCGCGTGAGTCAACAGCACGACCCGGGTGCGCGCGTCGCTCGGGGAGCGCGCGACGCGGAGGAGCCCCGCGTTCTCCAGAGGCCGAACGTTCCGCGTGACGGTGGTCGGATCGAGCCCCGTCGCGCGTGCGAGATCGCGCATGGAGGCGCCTGCCTCCCCGTGCAAGGCCGCGGCGCAGAGCAGGGGCAGCTGGGAGATCTGCAAACCCAGCGGGCGAAGCGCCTCGTCGAAAGGCGCCCCGAGCACACGGGTCGCCTGGCGCATCCGCATCGCCGGACACTCCTCGGCCATCTTTCGAGCCGCCTGCAGGTACTTCATCGTTGCGAAAACATATGCAGCCACCGACACCCTGTCCACCAAACGGGGCTGGGAAGGTTGACGCCACGGATATAGATGCATATACATCTATAAGTATCGGACGGAGCGAGACGATGAACCACCAACGCCCCATACACCACGTGACCTTCGCCGCGGCGATCGCGCTCGCGGCCTGCGACGACGATTCGGAGCCCGTCCCGGAGGAGGCGGAGCAGACGCCGCTCGAGGCGTATGTGGAGCGGTTTCGGCGCGACAATCCGTACGCGGATCACACGATTCCACGCGACGGCTATCACCTCGCGGCCCGCGAGTTCGCGGCGGACGGCACGACGTCCGGTCCTACGATCGTGCTCTTGCACGGTTACCCCGACAGTCAGCACCTCTACGACGGTGTCGTGCCGCACCTGCGTAGGAATCGGCGCGTCCTCACTTTCGACTTCCTCGGATGGGGTGCCTCCGACAAACCATCCCCTTCGGAGCACAGCTACGACGCATCTAGCCTGCGCCGTGATCTGGAGGCCGTCGTCTCCTACTTCGGGGACACCGAGGTCGTCGTCGTCGTCCACGACGCATCCGGCTGGCCGGGCATCGATTGGTCGCTGGACAACCCCGACCGCGTCGCCGCGTTGGTCATCCTCAATACCGTTTATCACCCCACCGAGGACGGCATACCGCCCGAGGGGCTCGCGCAGTTCGCAGGGCCGGCAGAACGGCGGGAGGAGCTCGTTCAGCGGATGTCATCGGACGACACGCTCTGGCTCGATGGCTCGCAAAGCGAGGGAATCATCGGCTACCGAGATCAGATCGGCCGGTTCTTCGCCTCGGCAGAGGCGAGAGCTTCGCTGTTGCCGGTGTTGGAAGAGGAGTCCCTGGCGATGCGACCTGCCTTCTTCGCGCTCGCCTCGGTGCTCTTCCAGGAGATCGCGGCCCGTGCGGAGGACATACCGAGGATGGGCGCGTTCACGCGGCCCGTAACGATTGCCTTCGGGACCGACGACCCCTACCTGAACCTCGGCGTCGCGGCGGACTTCGCCGAGCGTTTTCCGACGAGCGAGCGGCGCGACATCCCGGGCGCCAACCACTACGTGCAGCTCGACCAGCCCGCGGCCGTCGCCGAGGCGATTCTGAGCGCCGGGCGGAATTGATGATGCCTCGAAGAGATCGGAGGGAGCGTCGCGCATGGCAAATTGCATATGCAATTTTCAATGCGCGCGGGCTCGTCGCCACGCGCGAACCCGTACGGCTCCTGGCGCGCTTCAGCCATCCTGGGCGAGATCGCCGACGATCCCCCGCACCAGCGGTCCCAGCACCTTGGCCGAATATGCGCCGAGCAGCTCGCGCCGCACCCGGATGCGGCGGGTGAGCCGCAAGGTGACCAGGCCGTGCGCGGCAGCCAGAAGGCCGATGCCGGCATCGCGGATCGTTTCCTTCGACGCCGCGGGCGCTACCTGGCGGAGCTCGGCCGAGAGCAGCCGGACCGTGGTCTTGATCGCCTCTTCGAGCGCCGGGAACCGCTCGTCCTCGTTGAGCCGCGGGCCGAGCATCACCTCGTACCGGGCGCGCTCGTTCACGCCGAACACGACGTACGCGGACGCAGCCGCGACCAGGCGCTCGAGCGGATCCCTGGAGCCGGTCGCCTCGATCGCCTGCTGCATCGCCGCGCTGAGCGCTCGATAGCCGCGTTCGGCGACGACCGCGAGGAGCGCGCGCTTGTCCTCGAAGTGCCTGTAGACCGCGCGGTGGTTCACGCCCACGCGACGGGCAAGCTCGCGAAGCGTGAAGGCCTCGGCCCCGCCTTCCTCGAGCAGCTTCACCGCCTCGTCGACGAGCGCATTCGGCAAGTCGCCGTGGTGGTAGCGCTCGCGCCCTTCGGCGGTCACAGCTCGCCCGTCTCGATCGCGCGCACCGCACCCTCGGAGAGGAGCCGGACGCCGAAGATCATCGCGGCGAACCGCTCGTCCTTGGTGAGCCCCTTCTTGTACCTGGCGTAGATCTGCTGCGCGACGACCGCGTTCTTGAAGAGAGAGAACGCGTAGTAGAAGCGGATGTTGTCGAGCGAGATGCCTTGGCGACGGCTCGCGTACGCCTCGGCGAGCTCACGGCGCGTCGGGCTTCCCGAAACGTTGGTCGGCCCGAACGCGAACTGCTGCAGCGGCGCCGGGTCCTTCGACTCGACCCACCAGGCGAGGGCGGTCCCGAGATCCATCAAAGGATCGCCGACGGTCGACATTTCCCAGTCGAGGACGCCGGTGATGTTGGTCGGATCGTTCGGGTCGAGGACGAGGTTGTCGTATTTGAAATCGTTGTGGATCAGCGTCGCCGGAGGCGACTTTGGCATGTTTGCCGAGAGCCAGGCGACTGCGCGCTCGACCTCGGTGATGTCGTCGGTCTTCGCAGCCTCGTAGCGCTTTGCCCAGCCGGTCACCTGGCGCTCGACGTAACCATCCGGCTTGCCGAGATCGCCGAGGCCGATGTCTCGGTACGGAAGCTCGTGCAGCTCGACCAACGTTTCGATGAATGCGCCGGCGAGCTTGCCCACCGCGGCGACGTCGAAGAGCCCTTCTGGCATCTTGCGACGCAAGATGATCCCCGTTCGGCGCTCCATCACGTAGAACGGCGCGCCGAGGACGCTCTCGTCCTCGCAGTGGATGAGCGGCCGTGGAGCCTTCTTCCAAACGGGCGACAGCGCCGCGAGGATCTTGTGCTCGCGGCCCATGTCGTGCGCGGTCTTCACCACGTTGCCGAAGGGCGGTCGCCGCAGGACGAGCTCGAGATCGCCACCCGAAGGCCGCTTGGCGCGAACGAGGTAGGTCAGGTTCGAGTGCCCGCTCGGAAACTGATCGACGGTGACCGGACCGGCGACCTCTTCCGGTAGCTCGGCGGTGAGGTATCGCTCGAGCGCCGCTACATCGAGCTCTTCACCGGCGCGCGGCGCCTTGGCTTGATCGATCGGCGCGCTCACTTCCCCTCCCGGATGCCGTACCTGCCGAGGATGCGCTTCGCGAGGCTCGCCTTGTGGACCTCGTCGGCGCCGTCGTAGATGTGCGCCGCGCGCTCGTGACGCCACAGCCAGGCGAGCACGGTATCGTCGGTGAGACCGAGCGCGCCGTGCACCTGCACCGCACGGTCGAGCACCTTCGACAGCACGTCGGCGGTGAAGAACTTGATGGCGCTGACCGCGTCGCGCGCCTCTTGCTGGCCTTCACGCTCGATGCGCCACGCGGTGTGCATGACATAGAGGCGGGCCGCGTCGATTTCGGCGCGGCACTCGGCGATCCAGGTCTGCACCGTCTGCCGCTCGCCGAGGCGCTTGCCCGGAGAGAGCTCGCGCTCGGCGGCGCGCCTGCACATCATGTCGAACGCGCGCTCGGCGATGCCTATCCAGCGCATCGCGTGGTGGATGCGACCGGGGCCGAGCCGCTCTTGCGCCAGGAAGAAGCCTGCGTTCTCGGGCCCGAGGAGGTTCGAAACGGGTACCCGACAGTCGTCGTACGCGACCTCGGCGTGGCTCGCCCAGTCCTCGCCGGGCTCGCCCATGACCGAGATGTTTCGGACGAGCTTGAACCCCGGCGTGCTCGTCGGGACGATGATCTGGCTCGCGCGGAGGTGAGGTGGCGCTTCGGGGTCGGTCACCGCCATCACGATCGCGAAGGTCGCGCCGTCGGCGCCGGTGGTGAACCACTTGCGTCCGTTGATGACATATTCGTCACCTTCGCGCCGGGCTGTCGTCTTCAGCCAGGTGGGGTTCGAGCCCGGGACGTCGGGCTCGGTCATCGAGAAACAGCTCCGAATGTCGCCGGCGGCGAGTGGCCGCAGCCACTTCTCCTTCTGCTCGCCCGAGCCGTGATGAAGGAGCAGCTCCATGTTGCCGGCGTCGGGAGCCTGGCATCCGAAGACGTAGTGACCGATCGGGCTCTTGCCGAGCTCCTCGCTGATGCGGCCGTGCTCGGTGAGGCTCATCCCTGCGCCGCCCCAAGCTTCGGGCAGGTGGGGCGCCCACAGGCCGAGCTTCTTCACCTTCGCGCGGGCGTCGCGAAGCCCGGGCAGGATCGCCTTGAAGCTCTTCTTTGCGAGGAGCTCGCGCTCGAGCGGATAGACGTCGCTCTCGAAGAACGAGCGGATCTTCGTCGTGGCCGCCTCGACCCGCGGGGGCAGGGAGAAATCCATAAGGGAGTGTTACTTCGGAGCCAGCCGGTTTCCCAGCAAAGGTCGCGGCCGAATACCCGAACGATCGGTCAGCCGTCCTTCGCGCAACGAAACCCGATCGACGGCGACCGAGCGTCGTGCCGAGCCGAATCCCGCCGCACCACGACCACGGTGGCCGGCTCGAGGCTCCAGTTACCCCCGCGAACACTTCGGACGGTTGTGGCTTCGCACGAAGGGTCGGTTTGCAAGGCACTGCTCCAGCACGCCTCGCCGTAGGGCTCGAAGCCGTCAGCGACCCACTCCGAGACATTGCCGCCGAGATCGACGATTCCGAGATCGGTCGCGTCGGCTGCGAACGAAGGTGTCGAGCCCGGCGGCAGGATCTCGTCTTTGGTGTTTCGGCACTGCTGGGGGTAGTTCTCGCCCCGCGCGACGACGGCATGCGCGCAGATGTCCTCATCCTCGCCCCACGGATAGGTCGTCTCTCGGGTGGCGTTTCCCGCCGCAAATTCCCATTCGGCCTCGGTGGGCAAGCGCATGCCGCGCTTTTCGCAGATCTCCTTGGCGAGCTCGAAGTCGACACAGTTCAGCGGATACTCGCGCGTGCTCGCGTCATCGTCGCCGCGGTAGTTGCAGTACTCGAAGCTCGTCAGGCCCATGTCGCTGGGTTGGGCGGGCTGCCCGATCTCGGGAAACGTCGTCCGGAGATCCAGGTAGTCGCCCACGGTGACCTCGCTCGTCTCCAGGAAGAACGGCGAGAGGATGACGATGCGCTCCGGCCGGGCACCGAAGCCCTCTCTCTCGAGCGGGACCGAGCCCGCGCTGCCCAAGAGAAAGGCGCCTCCTTCGACGCAGACGCTTCCTTGTTCCGCGGCGGCCGAGCAAGGCGTGCGGACTGCCGGCGGCCACGAACCGACGGACAGCGGCGGCTCGTCGACTGAAATCTCTGCGATCGGCCTCATGGCGCCATCGACCGGATCGCAGGCGGCTCCGCCGGAGAGGTCGGCGTCCATACCGAAGCAGCTCATGGCGAGGCGCACGCCCACCGGGCCCGGCTCCCCCAGCTCGACGATCGCATCGATGGCCGTTCCGGAGGCGGGTTGCCCGTCGGTCGCCAGCATCTCGGCACGGTAGAGCCGCGCTCGAACGCGAACCGCCTTGTCGTCGGGAATGACCCCGAACGAGAGCGGCCAACTCTCCACGGTCGACGCGTCGAAGAGCCGGCGACATCCGCTGCAGGCCTCGCCTTCTTCGTTCACGATCTCGACGAGGAGCCGATCGCCGAACTGAGGAACCGGCGCGTCGGTCGAAATCGTGACCAGCCATTGCGCGCGGGCAGGACCGACCTCGGCGTCACACGCCGTGCCGAGCAAGGCGGCGAGGATCAGTGCGAGTCGGGATAGACGCATCGGAACCCTATGTATTCGATCGCCGCGGTGCGCAGACCCTGACGCCGAACGGCGAGCTGTCGTATCAGGCCCGTCACGTCGTAGGCCGCGCCGCGCATCGTGATCGTCTCGACGGAATCGTCGACGCAGTGCGGGTTGTCGAGAACGCCAGCCCCCGACCAACAGGGCGCGTCGTAGCCTACGTAGCTGTCGAGCGTGAGCTCGGTCAGGTTGCCGGTCATGTCCATGAAGCCGTCACGCGTCGTGTCGCTCAGCCCGCCGCAGCCGCTGGAGCCCACGCTGGCCGGCTCGGTCACGCAGCCCTCGAACCGTCCCAAGCAACACTCCGGAAACTCGTCGCCCCACGCGTAGGGACGCTGCTGACCGCGACCGCGCGCCGCGAACTCCCATTGCGCTTCCGTCGGTAGATCGCCGCCCGCAGCGCGGCACAGCTTGCGTGCGCCTTCGAACGTCGTGCAGCTGAGGGGAAGGGCGTCGTTCTCCGCGTTGTCCACGCCGAGCCAAGTGCAGTCGTCGTAAAGGTCGCTGCTCGGGTCGCGCAAGACCAGCTCCTCGGCGCTGACGAGGGCCGGATCGGGCGCGAGCAGCTCGCGCGCACGTCCCACGGTGAGCTCGGTCGCATCCATGTGGAACGGAGAGAGTCGGTAGGGCCGGATGGGAAGCGGATCGTGGATGATGACAAAGCCGTCGGAGACACCGACCATGCTCGGGTCGCCGAGGTGGGCGAATCCCCCTTGAACGCAGAGAGCGCCTTCGGGCGGCTCGTTCTCACACGGCACCGATCGCGACAGCGGTGCCGTGCCGACGATCGTGGGCCTCTGCAGAAGATCGGCGCCGGTCTCGGCTGCTTCGGTTGCGCTTTGAGCAGGCTCCGCCGCGGTCGCACAGCTCGACGGAGGATTGAACGAAGGGGCGATGCCGAGGCACTCGCCTCGCAGCGTGACGCCGACAACCTCGATGCCTTCGGTCGGCAGCGCGACATCGATGACGCGCTCCACCGTGAGCGCGCGCTCGGGAATGACGCTGTCGGCGTCCGGCGTCGCGAGCGCGGCGCGGAAGACGCGCGTTTGAATGAGCACTCTATCGGTCTCGCCGTCTGCCTGGATGCCGAAGCTTATCGGCCAGTCCTCGGGGCTCGGAGCAACGATGACGCGCGATTCGATCGGCGTCAGGTCGAGCTTGTAGATGTCGACCCGCAGCGAGTCGATCGATGCCGCGAACGACAGATCGGACGAGAGCGTCGCCTGCTCGACCGTCGGAAGGTCGGTGTCCACCACGACCAGGAGCTGCGGGCGCGGATCGGCTACCTCTTCGCAGGCGACCATCTTCATCGCGAGCAGTGGGCCGAGCCATGCAAGAAGGCGTGTCGGTCGCATCGCTCGCTAGCCGCCGCACTGCGAGCCGCAGCGTTGCACCACGCACGTAGAGTATTGGTTGTGGAGCACCGCGCCCTCGGGGTGCTCGTCGAGGCACGCGGCAGCGCACGCAGTCGTCGTGCAGAGCGCGTAGCAGTCCCAGGTCACGAAGCACTCCGGATCGGTGAAGCAGGCCGTTACCTCCGCTTCGCATTCCTCGTAGATGCATTCGTTGCAAGGATCGGCGGTGCACGGACCTTCGGGCTCGTAACACTCCGTGGTGTGGCACGCGACCCACGTCCCGAAGCCTTCTATGCCGTCGGGGTACATCGCAAAGCACGCCTCGTCGCACGCCGAATCGTTGCAAGCGAACCAGCAGTCGGCGACGTCCTTGACCGGCCCGGGCGTGTTGAAGACGAGATCGTACGACTCGCAGCACTTCTCGTTGTCGCAGCGAATGCACTCGTCGGCGATCTCCGGGTGCTCTCCGCACGTCCCGCCGCCTCCGCCACCGGCGCCGCCGCCGCCCTCCGCTATGGGCTCGCGACCGCACTCGATGCAAGCGGTGCCTGCGCCTTCGGTTCGACACGCGCGAAAGGCGTCGACGAGATCTCCCTGGGTCGCCTCGGCGCACGCCGATTCGCAGCTCGCCGCAGCGTCGCCGCTCGGCCCGATCTCGCATTTCTCCAGGCATGTGATGTAGGGCGCGCAGGCGACGTCGGCATTGCACGCCGAGTGCTCAACTCCGCACTGCTTCTTGTCGCAGGCTTCGCAGTCCGATCCTTTGTAGAGGAACTGCTCTTCCCCATCGGAGCGAGTGCTCCCTTTGCCCTCGTCGTCGCACGCGGCATAGAGCACCGTCGGAAGCGCGAGCGCGAGCAGCCACCGAAGTGTCTTCGAGCTCGCCGCACTTTCGCTTCTGCAGGCTTCCCCGTTCATCAGGTCCTCTCCCTCGTGGCTCCCAAAGCCACATGCGTGCCAGGGCACCACCCCGCGATCGGAGGGCGCCAATCGCGAATAGAACTCGAAAATTTCGCCGCCGAGAAGTGCCCCCTGGCCGCGGCATGCCGCAACGGAGCGGCATCCCATGTTTCAGAGAAGCGGCGGCAGCGGCCCGCGGCTCAGCCGCCGCTCTTCTCGGGCGCCGGCGTCACGTCTTTGCAGCAGCGAAACCCGAGGTGGTAGTTCGCGTGGCCGTCGCGGCTCTTGATCCTCGTCACGTGCCAGTCCGGGGCGCGCCATCGGCAGTCGTCGGTGTGAGCCTCGAATTTCTCGAAGACGAACCAGCTGCCTTTCATCTCGGTCTCACCGAGGCCCCCGCGGCTCGCGAGCTCCGACGGCCTGAGCGGGAGGTTCATGTGCTCGGCAACGTTGCCGTGCTGGTCGTAGACACCGAGCCGGCTCTTGCACCCCGGAAACGATCCGGCCGGATAGGTGTTCGATCCGCACTTCTTCCAGCCGCTCTTCTCGCACTTCTCGCTCTTGCGCGAGGCCATGCCGCACTTCTTGTGATCCTTCTCGGCGCCGTAGGCCCAGACGATCTCTCGCGCCTCGTTGTGCCGGTTCTTGGCGTCCTTGCGCGGTAGCTTCCACGCGTACTCGACGTCCGGATCGTGGACGGCGCCGGCGCAGGCGCCTTCCCATTCGTGGGCGTCGCAGAGGCGCTTGCCGATCGCCTTGCAGACCTCGGACGCTTCGTGCGGGCCGATCCAGGTCACCGGGTAGTCGCAGGGAACGTTCGGGAACTCGAAGCGATCGATGCACGCCTTGGCGTCGCTCTCTTTCTGCCCTGCTTTCGGATCATAGAGCGGCACCATGAAGGGCGCGCCGCACACCGCGAAGTCAGGATCGCTCACACCCTCTTTCTCTCGGCGCTCGCGGCAGTCCTTTCGGGTCATCGCGTACTCGACGATGTCGGGGTTGCCCTGCCCGATGATCTTCGAACCCTCGAGGATCTTGCGCAGGCGACCGAGCGCCTGCTCGTCGAGCTCGAGCATCACCGCCATCCGGCGGAGCATCGCCTCGCGTTGCTCGTCGAGCGTCTTCGGATACAGGTCCTCGTCCGGTAGCGCGGGCCGAGGCTTGGGAGGGAGCGCGACCGGGACGGTCGCCACGGACGCCGAGGTCGGCGGCGCCGCCGTGGGCGGCTGCTCGGCGACGATGCTCCCCGAGGAGCTCGCCGCCGCGCGTGCAGATCCGTCCTCGTCCGAGCACGCCGCGAGCGCGAGCACGAGCAAACCTAACAGTCTTGTCACTACGTCACGCTATTTGCACTTGATGAAGCCGCCCTTCTTGCAGGGTGGCTTCTTGCCGGTGCCGGTGCCCGTCGGGCCCGGGCCCGGGCTCTTGGTCCCCGAGCTCTCGGAGGCCTCTTTCTGGAGCGTAAACGTCTTGGTCATGGGGGCGCTTCCCTCCTTGACCTCGATGTCTCCGCTCTGCGCGACATAGCCGGACTTGGAGACCTCGACCGGGTGCTTTCCGGGTGCGAGCTTCAGATCGGCGAGGGTCTTGGCGTCGACGACGTTGCCATCGACCTTCACCTCGTCGCACCCGCCGGGCAGACAGACGATCTTCACCGGGATCGGAGCGGGCGCCGCCGCGCTCGAGGACGTCGTCGGAGGCGGCGTGGGAGCCGAGGTCTGCGTCGCGGGCGTCGTCGGTGCCGGGTCGGCGGTCGGCGCGGCGGACCCGCTGCCTGCCACGACCACCGGACCGCCTGCGTTCGAAGGGTTGAGATCCTTCCACTTGAGCGCGAGCACCGTGCCGGCGGTGCCTAGGAGCGCGACTGCCGTGAAGCCGATCACGATCGGGACGGCCTTGCTGCTCTTCGGCGGAGGCGGCGAGCCGATGTTCGTCAGCATGCCGTTCGGGCCGGGCGGCGGCGGATAGCCCTGATCCCGCGCGCCCGCGTACCCGCCGTAGGAGCCGGCCGGCTGCTGCATGCCGATCGCCGGCATCCCCTGCCCCGACATGCGCGCGTCGTACGGCACCTGCATGCCGCCCATGCTCTGAAGAGCCTGCGGCGGAACGGCTTGCGTGGGCGCGGCGCCGCCCATCATGCCCGGCTGCGACATCTGCCCGCCGGCGTACCCACCGGGCGGTCCCATCATCTGGCCCTGCTGCATACCCGGCTGCATCGGTGCTTGCGGGTTCTGTCCCGGGATGTAGCCACCCGTCAGCTGATCGACGCTGAGCGCCAGGGTCGCGCCGGACGTCAGGTTCGGGTTCGCGTTCGGCCGCGGCGGGTCGCGCTCGGGGTTCTTCATCCCGGCGGGCAGCGGCGAGGGTGCGTCGCCGACCATCGGAAGCGCCATCGTCGCTGCGGATCCGACCTGCGCGCGCATGGAGTCCTCCATCACGCTCGCGAACTCGCCGATGCTCTTGTAGCGCTCGGCCGGGTCGTTCGAGATTGCCTTCCAGAGGACCATGTCGAGGGTCGGGCTGAGCGGCACGCCGAGCTCGGCGGCGCGAGCCGACGCGGGCGTGCGCGCCGTGCGCAGCTCTTCTTGCCACCCCGCGAGGTCGAAGCTCTGCCCCTGACACGACCGCCAGTATCCGCGGCCACAGAGCGCAAAGAAGCAGAGCAGGCCTGCCGAGAAGACGTCGGCGGCCGGCGTGATCGCGCCGGACTGTGCCTGCTCCGGCGCGATCCAGGGCGCGCTCGAGATGAAGCCTTCTTGGGTCGGAACCGACGCCTTGGCGAGGTTCGCCGCGAAGTCGGTCACGATGACCGGGTTGGAGCTCGGGCCGACGAACACGTTCGTCGGCTTGATCGCGCCATGCACGACGTTGCGGACGTGCGCGAGATCGAGCGAGCGCGCGAGGCCCTTGAGGAGCATGACGACCTCTTCAGGGGCCAAGCGCCGCTGCTGCGCTGCGAGCGAAGGCAGACGTAGCATCTCGGTCACGCTAAAAGGTGCGAGCGTCGGCTGGTCGTAGCCGGCGTCGATGATCGGCGCCGCGGAGTTCGTCGGTAATGCGTTGGTCGCCGCGTACGCCTGCTCGAGCGACTTCATCACCGTCGTATGCGAGGCCACCGCGGGGTCGTAGAGCTTGACGGCCACCTCCTGACCCTGCTGGCTGACGCCGTGGTACGTGATGACCGCGCCGCCGTTGCCGAGGATGTTTCGGACGGTGTACTTGCCGCCGATCACGCCGCCCGCGGAGAGCCTCGGAGCCGCCACTAGTAGCTCCCGGGCCCGAGCGTCTCGAGCGACTTGGAGATCGCTTCGACGCTCTTGTCATCGCTCTCGGGCGCGAAGGCGACCCCTAGGATCTTGTTCTTGCCGCCGGGATCTGCAGCGAGGAGCACGAGCAAGTAGCCCTTCTCTCCGCCGCGCTTGGCGTCCTCGGCCTGCCAGAGCTTGAGCTCGATCTCACCGGACTTCTTGGTGTCGTCGTGCTTGTCCCACTTGGGCGCGTACTTCTTTTTGAACTTCTCGGGGACCGAGATCTCGAGCTGCTCCACGAGCTTTTGATACGCAGCATCTCGAGATTTGGCTTCGTCGCCGCCCGGCTCGAACGACGCCATCGCCAGAACGCCGCCGCTCTCCTTGGCCTTGGTCAGGGTCAGCTCGGCGCCTTGGGCGTAAACCCAGCCGTCGGGCGGGATGAACACGAGGTCCACTCCGGCGATCTTCGCCTGGGTGTCGGCAGTCGCCTCACACCCTTCGGTCATCTCCTCACACTTGGGTTTGGGCTTTTCCTTGGGTGTCGGGGGGGTGGGGTCGGGGGCCGGCTCTTCGACGTCTTGGTCGGACTGTTTCGGTCCGCAACCGGCGAGCGCCAGCGTCGAGACGGCTCCCCAGACGAGCAACCCCCCGACGAGACCCGCCGGGACGAGCGCACGCATGGTCATTCTTGGCATAGGTTTCCAGGAGTCCGGGGTTCTCGCAAGGTCCTGGATGGCGGATTGTCCCGCTGGTAGGGCTGGACGTCCGACCAAACCCCCATGCCGACATTGGCCCCCCTCGAAGAACGGCTCCAAGGGCTCACGACCGGCAAGGCGGACGAGCTGCTCGAACGATTCCTCTCCTACGTCGCGGAGCTCGGGCTCGAGCTCTATCCGGCGCAGGAGGAGGCCATCCTCGAGCTCTTCGAGGGCAACCACGTCATCCTGGCGACCCCGACCGGGAGCGGAAAGTCGCTCGTCGCGACGGCCCTCGTGTTTCGCGCCCTCGCGAACGGCGGGCGCGCTTTTTACACGTGCCCGATCAAGGCGCTGGTGAACGAAAAGTTCTTCCAGCTGATCGCCGCCTTCGGTCCCAAGTCGGTGGGCCTCATGACCGGCGATGCGACGGTGAACGGCGACGCGCCGATCATCTGCTGCACCGCCGAGATCGCCGCGAGCATGGCGCTCCGCGCCGGTCTCGACAGCGGGATCGACGCGCTGGTGATGGACGAGTTTCACTACTACGGAGACCGCGATCGCGGCGTCGCGTGGCACGTGCCGCTCCTCCTCCTCTCGCGGACGCACTTTCTTCTGATGTCGGCGACGCTCGGCGACGTGACGCCGTTCCTTCAGAGGCTCGAGGGGCTCACCAAGAGGAAGGCCACGCTCGTCGAGAACAAGCACCGGCCGGTCCCCCTCGACTTCACCTACAGCGAGGAGCCGCTGCACGAGTCGGTGAAGAACCTCGTCGAGAAGGGCAAGGCTCCCGTCTACGTCGTGTGCTTCACGCAGCGAGCCTGCGCCGAAGAAGCGCAGAACTTGATGAGCGAGAACTACACCTCGAAGGAGGACAAGCGCCGCATCCTCGAGGAGCTCGAAGGCTTTCGCTTCGACAGCCCCTACGGCAAGGACGTCGCGCGCTTCGTGAAGCACGGCATCGGCCTGCATCACGCAGGCCTCCTGCCCAAGTATCGCCTCCTCGTCGAGCGGCTCGCACAGAAGGGCTTGCTCCGCGTCATCTGCGGGACGGACACGCTCGGCGTCGGCGTGAACATTCCTATCCGCACGGTCCTCTTCACGAAGCTCTGCAAATTCGACGGCGAGAAGGTCGTCCTCCTCGGCGTGCGTGAGTTTCAACAGATCGCCGGCCGCGCCGGGCGCAAGGGCTTCGACGAGCAAGGGAGCGTCGTCGCGCAGGCGCCCGAGCACATGATCGAGAACATCCGGATCGACGCCAAGAAGAACAGCGATCCGAAGAAGTACAAGAACCTTCAGCGCGCGAAGCCGCCGACCAAGGGCTACGTCCCGTGGGACCGCTCGGTGTTCGAGCGCCTCTCGACCGGCAAGCCCGAGGACCTCGTGCCGCGCTTCACCGTCACGCACGGCATGATGGTCGATCTTCTCGACAACCCGACGACCGGCAAGCGCGGCGGCTTCGGAGCGCTATTGGCGCTGATCGACAAGGCGCACATCGCCGACCGTGAGAAGAAGAAGCAGAAGAAGCACGCGACGGTGCTCTTCCGAGCGCTCCGCCGCGCAGGCTTGGTCGAGCTCGTGCCGCGCGACGGAAAACGCGGGAAGGTTGCGCTCGTCTCCAGCAACTTGCAGCGCGACTTTTCGCTCCATCACGCGCTCGCGCTCTGGCTGGTGGACTTCATCCCGGTGCTCAGGGACCCGCCGAAGCCCGAGCCGAAAGAGCCGGAAGCCGCAGCTGGCGACGCGCCGGCACCTGACGCCGCACCTCTGCCGACCAAGGCGCCCGCCGAGCCAGTCGATGACGCTCGTCGCTATGCGCTCGATGTCCTCAGCGCGGTCGAGTCGATCCTCGAGAGTCCGCGCGCGATCCTCGAGCGGCAGGTCGACAAGCTGAAGGGCGACAAGATCGCCGAGCTCAAGGCGGCAGGCGTCGAATACGAAGACCGGATGAAGGAGCTCGAGAAGGTCGACTACCCGAAGCCGAACGCCGAGCTCGTCTACCAGACCTTCGAGGCGTTCATCACGTACCACCCGTGGGCGAGCGTCGAGAACATCCGCCCGAAGTCCATCGCCCGCGAGATGATCGAGCACGCGGCGAGCTTCGACGAGTACATCCGCGAGTACGATCTCGTCCGGCTCGAGGGCGTCTTTCTCCGGTACCTCTCCGAGGTCGTAAAGACGCTCGAGCAGACGGTGCCCGAGGACTACAAGACCGACGAGCTCGACGAGATCATCGCCTTCCTGCGGCAAGAGGTGCGCGGAACCGACTCGTCGCTCCTCGACGAGTGGGAAGATCGCGCCTACGGAGCGGCGCGCGCGCGCCGCCGCGACGAGGCGCCTGTGTTGCCGCCGCGCCTCGCCGACGATCCCAAGGCGGTGCTCGTCCGCGTGCGCCGAGAGCTGCATCGCCTGGTCAAGGCGCTCTCCGCCAAGGATTGGGAGGGCGCGCTCGCCGCAGTCCGAAAGACCGACGGCCAGACCGCGAAGACCTTCGAAGAGTGGATGAAGCCGTTCTTCGAAGAGCACGCGGAGCTCCACTGCTTCTCGGACGCAAGAAAGGCCGAGCACACGACGTTGAAGAGCACCGGGTCCGCCACGTGGGATGCGTGGCAGACCCTCGTCGACCCCGAAGGGAACAACGACTGGGCTATCGAAGCCGAGGTCGATCTCTCGGGCGACGTCGACGATGCCTCGCCGATCATCGCCGTTCGAAAGATCGGAGCGGCCTGAGAAAGCTCAGGGCTCGGGACAGCCGTCGAGATCCTCTTTGCCGTCGGCGTCCTCGGCGACGTAGCAGCACTTGTCCTTCACGTCGTCGAAGCCGTCCTTGTCGTTGTCAGGATCGGCGCAACCATCCCAGTCGGCGTTGCCGTCTCGGTCTTCGGGCGCATCGGCGCACTTGTCGTTGACGTCCAAAATGCCGTCGGCGTCTTTGTCGCCGGCGGGGGCGTCCTTCATCGCCGGGCAGCACTCCGCAGGGCACGCCTCGCGCTCCATCTTCTCGAAGGCGCCCGTCGAGTACTGGCCGCACGTGAGCTTTTCGAGATCCGCTTCGGCGATCTTCGGTCGCGAGCAGCCTCCGTCCTTCGGGGCGCAGAAGTACGGGCACACGCCGGGCGCCGCGGGCGTCGCCACGGGATCGGCGCTCGGAGCAGAGGTCGTGAGAGGTGCGGATGTCGACGCCGCCGGCACGATGTCCACGCCGTCGGCGTCGGCCGGCCCCTCTCCCGAGGCGGCGCACGCCGCGAAGCACAGAGACACGGCACCCATCCAGAAACGATTTGCGAGATTCATGGTTTCCCTCGTTCGCCGGACCAAACGACGGACACCCACTAAACCTTACACCCGTCCGAATGCAAGCTCGTCAGCGGGCACCGGCAGAATGTATCGGCCGGGTCGGGGGCGGCGCGGAAGGCGGCGGCACGGGCCGCACCACCGGCTCGGCGGTGCCCAACGTCGGGGGCGTCGCAACGTCGCCCTTCATCTCCATGTGCGGCACGTCGATGCCGCCGGCAACGGGCTCCGGCTGCGTCGGAACGCCCATGTGAACGCCGCCCGCAATCGCGATGTCGCCCATCGTCCGGCTGCTGCCGAGCCCGGCGACCGCCGCAGCGGCCGAGGCGGCGAGCCCGCCGGCGACCATCGCGAGACGACGGATGCGCTTCTTCTTCACGCCTTCGGGGCAATCCGCAGTAATGACGGTTCCGTCAGCGCGCTTGAAGATGCGCAGGCACACGCGCCCGCCCTCGTTCTCCCGGAAGAGGACGTTCGCCTCGTCGCGGGTCATGCCGGCGATGTTGTAGACGTTCTTGGTGCACGAGCCGCAGAAGCGGACGCGCTCGTCGCCGACCATGTCATCCCAGTTGGCGCTGCACGGGCTGGCGATCCGGATTCCGTCGAGCGTCGTCTGGGTCTGGAGGTTTCGCAGCCGCTTCTCGAGCTCGCTCGCCTCGGCCGCCACCTCGGCGCGCCGCTTCTTCAGCTCGTCGGCCTGACCGAGGCGCGCGTCGAGCGCCGCCGCTTCTGCACGAAGGGCGTCCAGCTGGCTGCGAAGGGGCGAGAGCTCATCACGGTAGGGGGCTGACATGGGATCTCCGGGGCTTTCCTTTGGGACAACGCTTGGTGGTGGATTTTCTTTACGGGCGAGGGCCGCCATCGATCTGGGAACGCTTCTCACTCTCGAAACCCCGTGCTAGCGACACACCTGTCGTGAGCTCTCCGCCTCCGTCTTTCTGACGAGGGGCGGGCGACGGGTCGCTCACCCGCCGCGGGAAGCCGGTGACGATGCCGTTTGGTTCACCACCTGACGGCGTTGAATTCCGGCACGGAGCCGCCGCTGTAACCCACGGTGGGAGCCATCCCCACCGCTCGGCATCATCCACGGGACCTCGGTCCCGGAAGGAGCCGGGGCCGGCAGAACGCCGGTTGGGAAGTCAGAAGACCGGCTCACGACATTGCCTAGGGCGCGAGCTTCGCCCGGAGGGTCATGTCATGCGCATCTCGAATCTCGGACGTCTCTTCCTTCTCAGCGTCATCATCACGACCGCGGGTTGCGTCGAGTCCGCCGAAGGCGACAGCGAAGAGCTCGGCGGGGGCGGAGCCGGAGGCGGCGACATCGCGACGACCACGACGGTCGCGGCAGGGACCAGCCAAAGCGCTGCGTCGACGGGCGCGGGCGGCAGCGCCCCGCGCGAGTGCGACGGCTTCGGGCTCGAGGTCGTAGCGGTAGACTACGGCCCCGGCGCCGGCTTTGGTCAGTCCAGCATGCCCGACATCGTCCTCGGCGCCCCGGAAGGCGCGGGCGAGATGATGGGCTCGCTCGACGTGGTGACGCTCGGCAACGGCGGCAGCATCACGCTCGCGTTCGGCGGCACGATCGACGACGGCCCCGGCCCGGACTTCATCGTCTTCGAAAACGCGTTCTATGCGGGCGGCGATCCCGAGGCGGCGTTCGCCGAGATCGCCTCGGTCGAAGTGAGCGAGGACGGACAGACATGGGCGGCGTACCCGTGCACGGCCACCGAAGCTCCGTTCGACGGGTGCAGCGGGTGGCATCCGACCTACGCGGGCTCCGACCCGGAGATCGATCCGCACGATCCCGAATCTGCCGGGGGTGAAGCGTTCGACCTCTCCGACCTGGGCCTGCCGTCGGCGCGCTTCGTCCGCATCACCGATCGCGCCGATCTCGACGGTTTCACCGGGCTCTTCGATCTCGACGCGGTGGCGTTGGTTCATTGGACCTGCGACGAACGATGATTGCGCTCGCCCTGGGCGTGCTCGCCGCACGTTCGCTCGGCGTCCGCAGCGCTCGCGCCGAAGAAGGCTCGACGACTGGCGCTGACGGCACGCTCGAGGTGGACGTCCGCGGTGAGACGTTGCCGCGCGCCGATGACGATACGGTTCCGTCGACGTCGGTGCTCGAGGACGATCTCGATCGTCCCGGCAGCTCGCTCGGGGCCGCGCTCTCCCGCGTCCCGGGCGTCATGATCGCTCGAACCGGCAGCGCCTCGGAGCTCACGACGATGACGCTTCGCGGAGCGACGAGCGCCCAAACGCCGGTCTATCTCGCAGGGGTTCGGCTCAACGACGAGCTCTCTCGCGCGGCGGATCTGTCGACGGTGCCGACGTTCTTTCTCCGTCGCGCCACGGTGTATCGCGGGCACGCACCGATCGGGCTCGACCGCACGGGCCTGGGCGGTGCGGTCTTGCTCGAGCCCGAGATCGCACGCGGCACCCGCGCGACGGCGGGCGTCGGCGCGGGCAGCTTCGGATCGCGGTCGTGGTTCGGCGCGGTGAGCGCCGGCGACGACGACGCGGGCGTGGCGGTGGCGGTGCGCGCGGACCGGGCGCGGAACGACTATCCCTACCTCGACGATCGCGGGACGCGCTTCGACGAGAGCGATGACGAGCTGCTCCGGCGCAAGAACGGAGACTCGGAGTCGGTCGACGCGTGGGCCGCGCTTCGGATGTCGCTCGGCAAGCGCGGAACCTGGAACACCGTCGTGAACACCTTCCGGCGCGAGCAAGGCGTCCCCGGCCTCGGCGTCATTCCTGCCGAGCGTGCGCGCGCGACGACGGAGCGAGCCCTCGTCGGCACCCGCTTTCGCGTCGGCTGCGCAGGCCGGCCGGACGACCCGTGCGCAATCGACGCTTCGACCTACGTGAAGCGAACGCGGTACACCCTGCGCGATCCGGTCCGAGAGCTCGCCGTAGGAACGCCGCGGCAGGTCCTCACGACGACGTCGACCGGCGGCGCGCTCGCCTACGAGGACGCCCCGATCGATGCGCTCGAGACGCGCATCGGCCTCGGTCACGCCTTCGACGATCTCATCGTCGATCCGGCGGGCCCGGCCTACTCTCATGCCGAGCGGTTCTCGGCGCGAGCGTTCGGCGAGCTCGAGGGGCACGTCACGCCGTGGCTCGACCTTCGCGCCGCAGCCGCCGTCTCCTCGGAGCGAACCGGCTCGGGCGCCGACGACGACCTCGCGCTCGTTCCATCGGCTCGCGTCGGTGCGTCGGTCGAGCCTGCGCGATGGCTCGAGCTCTTTGCCGCCGTGGCGTACTACAGCCGCGTCCCGTCGCTCGGCGAGCTCTACGGCGCTTCCGCTTCGTTTCTCGGGAACCCCGCGCTGGTCCCAGAAGCCGGTCCATCCGCGGACGTCGGAGCACGCACGGCCTACGTCGACGACGTCATCGACATCTCGACCGAGCTCGTCTTTTACGGACGTCTCGCAGACGATCTCATCGAGTACAAGCGAAACGCGGCGGGCACCGTTCGCCCGTACAACGTCGGGAGCGCGCGCGTCCTCGGCGCCGAAGCGCTCGCCGCGGCGCGGATCGTGCGCATGATCGAGCTCGACGCATCGGTGGCCTTCACCGATGCGCGCGACGTGTCGGAAGATCGCGTCGTCGAGAACGATCGGCTCCCGTTCCAAGCGCCTTGGGTCGCAACGGCGGGCGCGGCGCTCGACCTCGACGACCTCGGCCCGGATGAATGGGTCTCGGGCGCACGGATCGACGCACAGTTTCTCTACCGAAGCCCGCGCTTCTTCGATGGCGCCGGGGTCGTCTCACTGCCGTCGCAGGTGTTGCTGGATGCGGGCGCAGGTGTCCGGCTCGTGCGCGACATGCTTGCGCTCGACGTTCGGATTACCAACGTCCTCGACGACGTCACCACCGATCTCGTCGGCTATCCCCTCCCCGGGCGCGCCGTGTACGTCGAGCTGAAAGGGACCTGGCAATGAGGCGCGCTGGTTACGCCGCCGCCGGGCTCGCGTTGCTCGTTCTCGGTTGCTCCGAGGAGCCTCCGCGCCGAGGGCCGCCGGTCGATGTGCCCGAGGGCGCGTGCGGGCGGGCGCTCTTCGTTCTCGCGACCGAATACGAAACGACGAGCGTGTCGGTCGTGGGGTGGGACGGCAAGGTGAAGAGCGCGAGGATTCTGGACTCGGACAGCAAGCCTCCTGGGCTCAGCGTCGGGCTGTCCGGCGACGTCGTCGCGCCGACCGATCGCGTATCCACCGGGCAAATCCTCCTCGTCGATCGCTATCCGGCGAGCGTCATCACGATCTTCGACCCGGCCACGGCGCAAGTGGTCCGGCAGATCAACGTTCAGACAGGCTTCGCGTCCAATCCGCAAGATGCGCTCTTCGCGCATCCCCGCGCGCTGTACGTCGCGCGGTACGAGCGAAACAAGAAAGCCGGTGAGGAGCCCTTCGACGAAGGGGGCGACGTCCTGGTGATCGATCCAGGCTCGGGCGCGATCACCCACCGCATCGATCTCCAGCCCGCGATGGCCGGCGCGGCACCGGACATCGAGCCGCACCCCGCGCGGATGCTCCTTCGCGACGGAAGGGTGCACCTCCTGCTCGCCGCGTATTCGGCCAACTACCAGAAGAGCGACGACGCGCGGCTCGTCACGATCGATCCGGCGACACACACGATCAGCGGCCACACCGTCGTCATCGGCTCACGCGGATGCGCGGGCCTCGCGGCCACCCAGGACGGAGCACGCTTCGCCATCGCATGCTCCGGCACGTTCGGCGGCGAGCTCACGCCGACGCTCGACGGCGCCGGTATCGCCATCGTCGATCGCATGACCGACGGCTCGTACGCAGTCTCGACCTTCCTCGGCGCCGACGTCGTCGGATCGGCACCGCCGTCGTTCAGCCTCGACTTCGTGAGCCCCGAACGCCTCTTGGTAGCGACGTTCGGCGAGCTCGATCCGACCGGCGACGTGCTCCGCACCGATCGCCTCTACGAGGTCGACATCCCGTCGGCGACGGCGCGCGAGCTCGCGGCGTCCGATGGCGAGGCGTTCGCCTTCGGCGACGTGCGGTGCGCGCCCGGCTGCGCGACCTGTGTCGTGGCCGACGCGAGCCGCGGCGGCGTGCTCCGACTCCCGATCCAAGAAGACGGCTCGCTCGGCGCGTACGACCTCGTGCCGGTCGACGACGGCTACGGCCTCCCGCCGCGGTACCTCGGCGCGTACTGAGGGCTGTCAGCCGACGACGTCGGCCATCGTGTAGCGACCGGGCGGACGCTTCGCGATGGCCTCGGCCGCGCGTACGGCGCCGCGCGCGAAGAGCTCGCGGCTCGTCGCGCGATGCGTGAGCTCGAGCCGTTCCCCCTGCCCGAGCAGATGCACCGTGTGGTCGCCGATCACGTCGCCGCCGCGCATCGCGAGGACCGCGACCTCGTCATCCATCCGCGCGCCGGGCTTGCCTTCACGGCCGGAGATCGCGCGCGCTTCGCGCACCTCTTTCACGGCTTCGAAGAGGCGCTTCGCGGTGCCGCTCGGCGCATCGACCTTGGCGCGATGATGCGCCTCGACGATCTCGACGTCGTAGCCGGGCAGCGCGCGGACGGCGGCTTTGACGATCTCGGCGAGGACGTGAACGCCGACGCTCATGTTCGGCGACCACAGGACAGGGACGCGCGCGGCAGCTTCCGCGAGCGCACGCTCGACTTCGGGCCCGAGCCCCGTGGTGCCCGAGACGAACGCAACCTTGGCTCGAGCTGCCGCCGCGACCGCGTGCGCGACGGTGTCGGCGGTCGAGAAGTCGATCACGCAATCGGCGCCGAGCATCCCTGCCGCAAGATCCGAAGACACCTCGACCCCCGCGTGCGCGGCGCCCGCCAGATCCCCGGCGTCACGTCCGAGCGACGTCGAGCCCTCGCGATCGACCGCGCCGACGATCCGATGTCCAGCCTCGAGCGCGACCCGAACGACGGCGCGCCCCATGCGCCCGCCCACGCCGACGACGGCGAGCTTGAGCGGCGGGGCACCGGTCACAGCTGCCTCTTCTCGCGCGCCTCGGCGAGCGCGGCTTTGATCGATCGCACGAGCCCGTCGGTCGCGGCCACCATCGGTCCGCGGACCGCGGCCGACATCGCGCCGAGCTCCGCGAGCGCCGCCTTCGCGGGCGCCGGGTTCGGCTCGACGAACATCAGCGCGTGGAACTCGAGGAGGTCGAAGTGGGCGCGCCGCGCCTCGTCGATCTTGCCGTCGGCCCAGAGTGTGGTCACCCGGCTCGTGGCGGCGGGCAGCACGTTCGACGTCACGCTGATGACGCCACGCGCGCCGACCGACATCATCGGGAGGGTCAGCGCGTCGTCGCCCGAGAGCACCGTCAGCCGATCGCCGAGCCGGCGAACGAGCTCTTGGCACCGCACGACGTTCCCCGTCGCCTCCTTCATGCCGACGACGTTCTTCGCCTCGGCGCAGATGCGCTCCACCGTGCCGGGCAAGAGGTCGACGACCGAGCGTCCCGGGATGTTGTAGAGCACGATCGGCACGTCGACGGCCGCCGCGACCTCGAGGACGTGCGCGCGCATGCCGTCCTGCGACGGCGGGTTGTAGTACGGCATCACGACCATCACGGCGTCGGCGCCGGCAGCAACGGCGGCCTTCGACGCCTGCACCGTCTTCTTCGTCGAGAACGTGCCGGTCCCGGCGAGCACGGGTGCGCGTCCCTTCGCACGCGCAACGACGCGGCGGATGACCTCGACCTGCTCCTCGTCGGTGAGCGTCGGCGTTTCACCCGTCGTCCCGCACGGCACCAGGCCGGTGATCCCGCCCGCGAGCTGCGCGTCGACGAGCTTGTCGAGCGCTGCGTAGTCGACGTCTGCGCCGTCCGGCGAGAACGGGGTGACCAGCGCCGTGAACGTGCCTTGGAGAGCGAGCTTGCTCATAGCTGTGCTCCCTTTTTCCCGAGGACGGGCCGCGCGGCAAGTCGAAGGCGATCTTCTTTCTCCACACTGCTTTCCACAGACGCGCGTCCGTGCTCTCGTCGGTCGAGTGAAGCCCGAGGCGCGGCGAGGCATCTCGTCGAAGCACCCCGGTCGCGCCGATCCCGATGCGCTGGCCCGCTACCAGCGGTTCGCCCAACCGCTCCTGCGGAAGGTGTGGCCGTGGATATTCACGGGCCGCAAACATCTTCCGACCCATGACTCTTATGTCGTGGTCGCGAACCACTCTGGCCTCGGAACCGTCGAGTCGCTCCTCTTGCCCGACGTGTGGGCGCAGCACCTCGGGCCCGATCAACCGATCGCAGCGATGATTCATCCAGCCGCGCTGCGCGCGCCTGGCCTCGGAAGCCTGATGCGCGCCGCAGGTTGCGTCGCCGCGACCCGCGAGGGCGCTGCGTGGGCGCGCGCCCATCGAATACCTCTTCTTCTTTTCCCCGGCGGCGACCACGAATCGATGCGTCCGCTCTGGCGTTCGAAAGACGTCGACTTCGCCGGACGGAAAGGATGGATCCAGCTCGCGCGCGAGCACCGCCTCACGATCGTTCCCATGGCCATCACCGGCAGCCACGTGACGGCGCCGAGCCTCGGTTACAGTAAGGCCCTGGCCTACCTGTCGGGCGCACGCCTCCTCGGCGTGCGCCGCATGCCGCTCTCAATCTCCGGGATCGCCGCAATGATCGCGGGATTTTCGTCCGCCACAGGCCAACCGCTCACAAAGCGCGCGCTCCGTGCCCTCCTGGCGTACGACGTGTGCTTCAGTGTCCCGTGGGTTCCGTCTCGCCTCGGGTTCCACCTGCTACCTCCCCTCCTACCGGAGGCGCTCGAGGCCAGTAACGACATCATCTACGATCGCGTCTGTGCGGCCATTGGGCGGGTGCTCGCACAACGCTCCGCGTCGCGTTGAAAAACGGCTTCACCTGGCAGGTCTGGCAGGCCCCTTGCTTCGTGGAGGGTGGGCCTTACGTTCGGGAGAGCAACCATGTTGGTAGAAGCGGAATTGGTAGGATTTGTCGAGCTGAAGGTTGGCTCCCTCGACGTCCGCGTCCCCGTACGAAAGGTACCGGAGCCGTCGATCGAGACCCCGCTCGCCACCTTCACGATGGAGGGCACGGCGTTCGCCATCATGGTCCGAGACAAAGACAAGTCGGCCCAGCTGATGGAAGCGGTCCACGAGGCGGCGGAAGACGCGCTCAAGCAGCTCTCGAAGAAGCTCCTGAACTAGTTGCCCTTCAACTAGTTTCCCTTGAACTAGTTGGTCGCCGGCAGGCAAGCCTCCGGATGAATCACTGACCGCGCGGTAGACGGATCTCTCGATCCGGATCCGGAATCTCGATCTCGACCGCGTCGTTCGGCCTGCGCGGCCTCACGCCGGGGGGCACCGCCGAAGCGCTCGCCGTCGGCGTCGGCTTCTTCGTGACAGAAGGATCGATCGCTTCGGGCGCGGCGCTCGCGCTGCTCGAGCTCGACGGCACGGCACCGGCGGGCTCGCCCGTCGCCGCCGTGGTGGTCGACATTTGGGTCGCCGTCGTCGCGGGCTTCGACGGCGTGGTCGGAGCGGCGACGGGATCCGAGGGCGACGCCGACTTGAAGCCGCCGCGCGACTGCACGACGCCGAACGTCACCGCACCCGCGGTCGCGATGAGCGCGAATCCCACGAACCAACCTGCTCGACGTCGGCGCGAGCCATCGAGCTCGGGCGGAGCGTCGATGGGGGCATCGGACGGCGAAGAGAGCCCGGTGACCGTGGACTGAAGCCCGCGACCGCTCGAAGGAGAGCGCGGCATGGACACGCCGGAGCTCGAGATCGGACCGGGACCGGACGCGGGAGGCACGTCTGCGAGGAACGGGTTCGCTGCGAGCGAAGGCGGCGTGGGGCGAGCCGGCGGGCGGGGCTGCGACGGCGCAGCTGGCAGCGCTGCGCTCGCGGGTTGCGGCGATGCTTCGCTCGCGTCCGGCGGCGGCGGCGGCTTCGAGCCTTCGACGACTTCGATGAAGTCGTTGCCGTCGAGCGTCTCTTCGCGCGAGCGAGCGGCAACTGCCGCGCCGCGCGACGACGGCGGTCCCTCCGAGACCGGCGGCAAGCCCATCGCGGGCACGGGAATGCGAACACCGGCGAGACTGCCCCAGTCGAGGTCCGGGCTGTCACCGAGGTTGACCAACATCCTTCCGGACTGGCTGAGCGCCGCTTGGATACCGACCGCCTTGGCGAGCGCATCGGCCATCTCACGCGCGGTCTGGAAGCGCTCCGTGGGCTCCTTCGCGCATGCGCGCTTGAACCACTCGTCGAACGCCGCGGGCATCTCGGGGTTGAGCGTCGAAGGCACGGCCGGCGTGTTCTGCGTGATGCGGATCAGCAGGTCGCCCACGCCTTCGCTGTCGAACGGAAGATGACCGGTCACGCACTGGTACGTGATGACGCCGAGCGACCACAGATCCGAGCGGTGATCGATCTCGGTCAGGCCTTTGACCTGCTCCGGGCTCATGTAGTGCGGCGTGCCGATGAGGGTGCCGACGCCCGTGCGCGTCATCGCAGCCTTCGCCGGCGTGGTCACCTTGGCGACGCCGAAGTCGAGCACCTTGGCGAGCTCTTCGTCCTCGTTCTTCACGAGGAAGACGTTCTCGGGCTTGAGATCGCGATGGATGATTCCTTCGGCGTGCGCGCGCATCAGCGCGCGAGCCACCTGGGTGACGATCTTCGACGTCTCGGCGAGCGTGAGCCGTTGGCGGCGCTCGAGACGGTCGAACAGATCCTCGCCGTCGAGGAGCTCCATGATGATGAAGGGCTGTTCGCCGTCGATCCCGTGATCGAGCATCTGGACGACATGTGCGCTTCGGAGCTTGGCGGCGGCGGTCGCCTCGCGCGCAAAGCGTTCGCGGGCGTCCTCCTGCTTGGCGAGCTCGGGGTCGATCAGCTTGACCGCGACCTGCGAACCGAGCGCCAAGTGCTCCGCAACCCACACGTAGGCCTGCGACCCCTGGCCGAGTGGCCGGAGCAACTTGTAGCGCCCGTTCAGGACCTTACCTGCTTGAATCACCGAGGGACCACGGGTGGGGGCCTACGAAGTCTAACAGGTTCTTCCGTGGCGCGAGAGAATCCTAAAGGCCGGGGCAAGCCCCGGTTCGGCCGGCCCCTCTTCGTGCTAGCCCTCAGGGCTTCGGAGGATGCCCGTGGACTTCCAGAGCATGCTGGCGGACCTGTTTCAGGAAGAGGACGCCGCGCGCCACATGGCGCGACAGCTCATGAGCATCGCGAATCGGTCGCGAGAAGCGGCGGCAAAGGAGCGTTTGCCGCTGATCGAGTTCTTGCACGGTCCGATGGAGAAGCACATGCAATACGAGGAACGGTCCCTCTTTCCGAAGCTCGAGGACCGGGGCCTCGGGCCAGAGGTGGATGTGGCCAAAAAGCATCACGAGGCCATCCGAAAGCTCAGGGAAGACCTGGAGAAAGCCGGCCCCGAGGACGACGTCGCGCAGTCGGTGTTCGACGTTGCTCGGCTGATGCTCCACCACACGAACTTCGAGGGTGACTACATCTATCCCGAGCTCGACGCCGAAGATTGGCGCGAGCTGCTCGAAGAGACCATGCACTGACCGCCACGCGAGCGCCGCGTTTTTGGCCACCGCGTTGTTGGCCAGACAGGGGCCGAAAACGTAGGGTCGCCCCGTGCGGCGGCTGACGTTTCTCCTCTCGGCGCTCTTCGCGATCGCTTCGATCGCGTTTGCAGCGCCGGCGTGGGCGAAGGCCAAGGTCGAGGTCGCGGGGATCGAGTTTCGGCAGAGCGCCGAGAAGCAGGCGCAAAAGCGCGTCGCCTCCACGATTCGAAGGCAGGTGGCGCGAGCCGCCAAGCACCTCGACTTCGGTACGACGAGCAAGGTCGAGATCACCTTCGTCGTCCGAGACGTCGTGGCGGTCGAAGAAGACGGCGTGATGACGATCACCTGCACGCTCCTCGGCAAGCTCAAAGGCGGCGGGAGCGCGCGCTCGAAGATCCGGTTCGGAGGGAAGCCCGACGCGCGCAAGAAGATCGAGCGCCAGGTCGTCACCGCAGCGACCGACGGCGTGATGACGCGCCTCGCACAGCTGTCGCGCGAGCGCGCTGCCGAGAAGGCCAAAGAGAAGGAAGACGAGTCGTAGGGGCTCCGTCGCCGGTCGACCTTACTAGCGGGGACCCCGCCCGGTGGGTACGCTTCCGGCCGCATGCGTGCTCGCACCAAAAGCAGTTTGGTGCCCTCGGGGATCTCCCGGGCGGCGTTGATCCTCGGGGCGCTCTCGATCTCGGTCGCGCTCTCTTCAGGCTCGGCGTCGGCACAGCCAGCCGCGCCGAAGAAGCCGGCGCCGCAAGAGCCCGCGCCCAAGAAGCCCAACCCGGATCAGCCGAAGCCTCGGCTGAAGCTGAAGCCGGGCGACCTCAAGCCGAAGCGCGACCTCGACAAGAAAGACGACAAGAAGCCCGCCGGCGACAAGAAGCCCGGTGACAAGAAGCCGGCCGACAAGAAGGACGACAAGAAGCCGGCTGACAAGAAGGACGACAAGAAGCCGGCCACAGCCGACGCCGACGCGCCCGCCGATCTCCGGTGGACCCACGCGACCGCCGACGGGATGGTCGACCTCGCCTTCAAGCGCGCCGAGTACGGCAGCGCCGACGCGATCGCCGGGATGCTCGTCGCGCTCGCGATGCGCGATCACGCTTCGCCGGATCGGGCGAGCCGCGGCTTCGCGAACCTGTCGCGGTCCAAGGCGCCCGCCGCCAACGAGGCGCGCTTCCTCCAGCAGTGGATGACCCCCGCGCCCTTCGGACGCGCGTGGGAAGGCTTCGCCAAAGCGAAGCTCGACGCGGGACCGCAATCGACCGGCGTCGTTCGAAGCCTCGCGGTCGTCGGTCCGTTCCAAGACGAAGGAGGCGGCCTCTTCAAGCAAGAGGGGCCGGAAGAGGACGGCGCGAGCTTCGCCGACATGAAGGGCGACTACTCCTGGGGCGACTACGAGGTCCGCGTTCGCCGCGCGTTCTGGGAAACCGCCGGACCGCAAGGGATCCCGCTCGATCTCTACGTCTCGCCGCGCACCGAGGCGTGCACGTACGTCGCATCCAGAGTGACATTTCCGTCATCGCCAAAGACCGTGGTCGTCCGTGTCGCGGCCGGCGGCTCGGTACGTTTGCTCTGGGACGGCGACTCTGTCGCCGCGAGCGAAGAGGTGCACGCGCGCGGGCTCCTCGATCGGCTCGCGGTCTCGCTCGAGCCCGAAGCCGGAGCCCACCTCGTCGCGGTCAAGGTGTGCTCGTCGCCGATCGCCGACGACGGTCGCGTTCGGATCCGATTCACCGACGAGGCGGGAGCGCCGATCGCGGTCGACGCGTCGAGCGATCTCGCTTCCTTGCCTGCCGACCGCGCGACGGGCAGGCCGCTCCCAGAAGCGCTCGCCAAGGCCTCCGCCAGGGCACCGAAAGCTGCGCCGGCTCCCAAGGGTCCTGCCCCGAAGGGACAAGCCGAGCCGAAGGCACCCGCGGCTCCGAAGCCGAAGGGACCGCCTGCGCCGAAGGCCGAGCCGAAGCCGGCGCCGAAGAACGTCGTTCACGTGAAGGTGAAGCGGGTCACGACGCCGCTCGAGAAAGCGATCGCCGTCGGCGAAGCGCCTTCGGTCAGGCGCGCACTCGTGGCTTCGGTAGTCCTCGCCCTGGCGGGCGCCGACGACACGCGATCGCCGCGCGCACCCGGCCTGCTCGATCGGATCGCGAAGGATCCCTCGACGACGGCGGACCAGCTCGCGGTCGCCGGTTGGCTCTCGAGCTTCGGCGCGAACCGGAGCGGATGGCTGAACCTCGCCGCCGAGCGCGGGCTCGCGGCAGGCGATCGAGACACCGCCTCCTTCTCCCAGCGCCGCCTCGCCGAGGCACAGCTCGCCAAGGGCAACGTCGACTGGGCGCTCAAGACGATGTCGCAAGAGCCGTTCAAGAGCTCGACGGACGTGAACGCCCGGTTGCTGCGCGCGTCGGCGAAGGCCCGCTCGGGCGGTGCCGGCTCACAGCTCGCGGCGCTCCTCGAGCTCCGATCGCTGGACGACGATCTCAAGCACAAGATCCCGACCGCAGGGCTGCGCGAGCTGATCGCGTTCTCTTCGAGCCGGCCCGAGCTTCGCCTGGGGTACGCGCGACGGCTCGCCGCCGCATCGAACGACGGTCGCACCGCGGTGTACGCCGAGGCTGCCGCGATCGAGGGACCGGCGGCGTTCGAAGGTGCCGTCGCTGCGCTGGTCGTACACCAGACGAACGCCGCGCGGATCACCGACCTCGGCCGCGAGCTCCACTCGATGGGCCGCTACGCGTGGGCGCGCGAGGTGCTCTACACCGCCACCAAGCTCGCCCCCAACGACGCCGAAGCTTGGGAGGCGCTGGCGCTCGCGCGCGATTCGGTGCTCGCCTCCGAAAAGGCGGCAGGCGCTCCGGTCACCGACGATCCGTCTCATGCCCGCGCGGCACGCAGGCGCGCGCTCGACCTTCGCCGTGGGGACGCTCGGATCAAAGCCGAGATCGCGTTCCGCGAACGCACCGGCCCGAAGCCTGCCGACGACGCGGACCGCAAGCCTGCGGGGGACGAGCGCTTCTTGATCCCCGGGGCGCAAATCGTGGAGCGGGCAAAGAAGAGCCCTGCCAAGGTCGGCGAGGTCTTCGAGCGCCAGCTCCACTTCCAGCGCGTCGTCACGTACCACGCCGACAAGCGCGTCTCGCAGCTCATCCATCAAGCGCGAGAGATCGTCGTCGAGCCGCGAACGCCCAACGAGCTCTTCGAGCGGAACATCCCCCAGGAGGGCGATCAGGTAGAGCTCGTCTTTGCTCGGCTCTACCGCAAGGACGGCACCATCGTTCAGCCCGACGAGCAGAGCGCCGCCGGCGCCTACATCAAGTGGCCCGATCTGAAACAGGGCGACATCGTCGAGTACGCCGTCCGCTCGTGGACCAGCGGTCCCGTCGGACGCCGCGGCGACGCGCCGTTCTACTTCATCGACTACGTCGGCTCGACCACGACCCGCCCGGTCATGTTCAACGAGGTGATCGTCGACTCGCCCGAGGGCTCTCCGCTGGGCATCGACGTCATCAACGGCAAGGCCGAGAAGCGCGACGAGAAGGTCGAGAACGGTCGGAAGATCACCCGCCTCACCTGGGAGAACCCGACGAACGTCCCCGACGAGCCCTACATGCCGCGTCCGACCGAGCTCTTGCCGCTCGTCATCGGCTCGACGTTCCGTTCGTGGAACGACTTCCGCGAGTGGTACCGCGAAGCGATCAAGGGCTTCTCGGAGCCGGACGATCAAGTGAGGCGCCTCGCGGCCGAGCTCACGAAGGGCAAGAAGTCGGAGAAGGAGAAGCTCGAGGCGATCTTCAACTACGTCGCCGACGACATTCGCTACGTCAACTACGTCTCCGGCGAATACTGGCTACCGAACCGACCCCAGCAGTGTCTCGCGCGCAAGCAAGGCGACTGCGACGACAAAGCGATGCTCCTCATCTCGCTGCTGCGGGCGATCGGTATCGAGGCGACGCCGGTGCTCGTGCAGACGCGCATCACCGGAATGCCCAGCGTGCTCATGGGGAAGGACGCAGCGGTACCGCTCTTCGATCACGGCATCGCCTACCTGCCCGGCAAGGGCGGCAAGCCCGGCACGTGGCTCGATGCGACGAGCCCGCAGAGCCGCCTCGGACCGCTGCCGAGCATGGACGCGCGCGCCAAGGCGCTCTTCATCCTCGAAGGCGACGCCAAGATCATCGACACGCCGAGCTCCTCGGTGAGCGATCACGGCGTCACGATGGACTGGACGGTGAAGCTCGACGCGACCGGCGCCGCCGACATCGTCGGAAAGGAAAAGCACCTCGGCGACTGGGCGTTCGAGCTCCGAAACAATCTGGTGGAAGAGGACGCGCGCGCACAATGGCTCGAGCAGTACCTCTCGGGGCGCTGGCTGCCGACCGTCGATCTGGCGCCGAAGATCGACTACGCGCCGGACGCCGGCTCGCTGGGCTACCAGGTTCGGTCCGAAGGCTTTGCGCGCAAAGAGGGCGACGACCTCGCGGTTGCCGCGCTCGGCTCGTACAGCTTCATGTCGACGTTCGCCGGGCTTCCGAAGCGTACGCTCCCTCTCGTCTTGCCGCCGTCGATGGGTCCTAGCCATCAGCGCCGCTCGATCACCCTCACCGCTCCTCCGGGCTTCTCGTTCAAGGAGCTCCCTGCCGGGGGCGAGGCCAAGGGCGGCGCGTTCGGGTCGGCCAAGGTGACCTTCAAGAACGGCAAACAACCAAACAGCGTCGTCATCGAGTCCGAGGTCATCTTCGACAAGTCGACGATCACGGTGGCCGAATACCCGGCCTTCCGGAAATGGCTCGAGGCCGTCGACGCGCTCATGCGCCAGAGCGTCCGTCTCGGGAAGAGCGGCTGAAGAAGACTCCCTTCGTGCGAGCGCCCGTCGTGCGAGCCTGCGTTGTGCGAGCGATGGTCCTCGTCGCCGCCGCCGGGCTCGCCGGCTGTTTCCACGTCGACTACGTCCTTCAGGCCGCCGAGGGCCAGATGGACCTCGCCTGCCGCGCGCGGTCCATCGAATCGTCCCGGCAGGATCCGGACATTCACCCGCGCGTGCGGGCGCTGCTCCGCGAGGTCGACGGGATCAAGGCGTTCGCCAAAGAGCAGGGTCTCGTCCCGACCGACAGCTACGAAGACTTCGTGAACCTCGACCGTGACTCGGTCGTCTACGTCGTCACCGCCGCTCCTCCACTCTCGCTGTCGCCGAAGCGCTGGGTGTTTCCGATCGTCGGCAGCGTGCCGTACCTCGGTTGGTTCGACGAGCAGCGCGCACACTACGAGGCGAAGAAGCTCCGAGACGAAGGCTTCGACGTCTACGTCCGCGGCGCCTCGGCCTATTCGACGCTCGGCTGGTTCGCCGACCCCGTGCTCTCGACGATGATCGACGATGGCGACGAAGCGATCGGCGAGCTAGCGAACACGATCATCCACGAGTCGGTGCACGCTACGGTGTACGTCCCCGCCCAGAGCGAGCTCAACGAGAGCCTGGCGACGTTCGTCGCCGATCGTCTGACGCCCGTGTGGCTCACCGAGAGGTTCGGGGCCGCGTCGATCGAGCTCGAGGCGTACCTCGAGCAAGAGCAATACTCCGAGGAGATTCAGACAGCGCTCGGCAAGGCGTACGCCGACATGAAGGCGCTCTACGCGTCGAAGAGGCCGCGCGCCGAAAAGCTCGCCGAGAAGGAGCGCTACCTCGGCGAGCTCCGCGCCGAGCTCAGCCTCAGGGGCGAGATCAACAACGCCCGGCTCGCCGGATACGACTCGTACCACGGTGGCGACGAAGCGCTCAGCACGCTCTTCACCGCGTGCGACCGAGACATCCGGAGGATGCTCGCCGCGACCAAGACGCTCGAGCCCGAGGACTTCGACGGTGAGCAAGTCGACGATCTCGGCCCCGTCATGAAGAAGCTCGCGGCGCGCTGCCGGCGCCCGAAGAAGCCGACTACTGCTGACCGCTGACGCGGATCGCCGCCCCGGTCACGGCGCGCGCCGCGTTCGACACGAGGAACGCGATGACGTCCGCGACAGCAGTCGGGTCCACCGCCTTCTTGGCGTCCGCTTCGCTCATCCACGAGCGGTTCTGCGGCGTGTCCATCGTGCCCGGCAGGACGGCGTTCACGCGCACGCCCGAGGCCTTGGTCTCCGCGGCCAGGCTCTCGGAGAACGAGAGCACCGCCGACTTGGACGCGGAGTACGCCGCTTGGCCAGGGCCGGGACCGATGGCCGCGAGGCTCGCGAGATGAACGATGCTGCCGGACTGGCGAGCGAGCATGCCCGGCAAGACGGCGCGCGAGCAGGCGACGGTGGCTCGCAGGTTGATCGCCAGCATGAGCTCCCAGTCGTCCCACGAGGTGCTCATCACGTCCACGCCTCCCTTGAAGCCGCCCACGGTGCAGACGATGGCTTGGGTGGGCCCGAGCGCCTTCTCCGACGCGGCGACCGCCGAGCTGACGGACCCTTCATCGGTGACGTCGACCGCGACGACGCGATGCCGGTCGTCCTTTGCGATGTCGCCGAGCGCTTCGCGCGCTCGAGCCTCGTCGCGATCGAGCAGCACGAGCCGCGCACCACGAGAAGCGAAGAGCTTTGCCGTAGCAACGCCCAGGTTACCGGCAGCGCCGGTGATCACGATGACGCGCCCGTCGATCTCGCACATGGCTCAGTCCTCCGGCGTTGCGCAGCGCTGGCCGCGACCGCTAGATTCCTACCATGTCCTGCCCGAGGCTCGTCGCCGTCGTCAGCGCGACCCTCGTCGTAGGCTGCAACCTCGTCGTCTCCCTGGACGACCTTCAGGACGGCGCGGGAGGCGCCTCGTCCGGCTCGCAGGCGATCGGTACCGCCGCAAGCGCTACGCTCTCGGCGACGGCGTCCGCATCTGCCACGAATGCGAGCTCGACCGCAGCGGCGACCGGCGGCGGAGGCGGCGGCGAGGTACCGGGCTACGACGACTGCGTCGAGGCGCTCGGTCCCGTGGTTCGTCTGAGGCTCGACGGTGCCGCCGGAGACTCGGAGATGAACTTCGGCTCGTGGGGCGGATCCGCGGGCTACACAGGCACGCGCAACGCCGAGGCTCCGCTCGCGGCCGGCAGCCTGGCGGCGGCGAGCTTCGCTCCCGACGGCAGCCTCTCACTCCCGGCGCTCTCGGGCTTCTTCGGCGGCGCGCAGGCGTTCACGATCGAGCTCTGGTTCCGACCGCCCATGGACTACAGCGAAGAGGTCGTCGCGCTCCTCGCCGGGACCGATGGCTTCGTCCTCAGGCTCGAAGAGCGCTTCGACACGATGGGCCTCGACGCGATCCGCTTCCGTTTCTTCGGCGCCGGCGGGGCCACCGATCGCGTCGCGCTCGAGAACTTCGATTTCGCGGGCGGCGGCATCCATCACGTCGTCGCGGTCTACCAAGAGGCGCCACTCATGAACGGCGACGGCGAGGATCTGCAGATCTTCGTCGACGGCGTCGCGCCCGTGAACTTGGCGACGGGGACCGACTCCACGATGCCCGCCCTCGACGGCTCGCTCACCTTCGGCAACGGGTTCGCGGGCCCGGTCGACGAGCTCTCGATTTATCCTGCCGCGCTCAGTCCTGCTGCGATCGAAGCGCTCCACGCGCTGGGCATGGGGCAATCTGCGACGTGTCCGACGCAGTAGCCGACCGACGTGAACGCCTCGGGTGACGGCCTGGTTGTATCCCGCGCCGGCTTTGCCTAGCTTCTCGCGCATGGCCAACCCGACCGCTCTCTGCGAGACCTCGCTCGGCAACTTCAAGGTCGAGCTCTTCGTCGACAAGATGCCGATCACGGCGAACAACTTCGTGAAGCTCGCGAAGTCCGGCTTCTACGACGGCCTGCATTTTCACCGTGTGATCGACGGCTTCATGCTGCAGTTCGGCTGTCCTCATTCGAAGGATCCCGAGAGCCGACGCGCCGGCACCGGCGACGGCCCCGACGGCACGATCAAGGACGAGCATCCCGAGAACGCCAAGCTCTCGAATGAGCCTGGGACGCTCTCGATGGCGAACACCGGCGCGCCGAACTCCGGCAGCTGCCAGTTCTTCGTCAACACCGTCCACAACGCCTACCTCGACTGGTTCTCGCCCGGCCCGTCGAAACACCCGGTCTTCGGCAAGGTGATCGAGGGCATGGACGTCGTCCACAAGATCGAGAAGACGCCGACGCGTCCCGACGATCGCCCTGTGACCCCGGTCAAGATGATCAAGGTCACCGTGCAGGGTGCCTAGGTTGGGCGCCTGAGGGCCCAGCTACTCTTCGGCGCTGCCTTCGGCGACGCGGGCCGAGCCTTCTTCTGCAGAGAGGGCTCCGTCCGCGTTCGTGTCGCGATGGAGGGTCACCGCCTCGCGCAGAGCGCGATCGAACTCGTTCACGACCTGAGGCTCGCTGGCGTCGTTGATGACGATCGTCGGGCCCGGGTACGAGTCGAGATCGAGCGAGTCGATCATCGCGAGGAGCGAGAAGGCGAGGATGAAGGGTTGGTCACCCTCGATGTCGAACGATGCGTCGTTCGCGTCGAGCCGGAAGTTGACGTGCTGCCTGCTGGCGACGGTGAACGGCACGCCATCGGCGCGTCGCCCCGAGATGAGGATCGAGTTGCCCGCGAGCTCCGCCGGAGCGTCGGACGGAACGTCGTTCCCGGCGACCTTGTGGAGGCGCATCCGCAGCCGGCAATACGCGCCCGTGGGCACGTCGAACACCGGCCGCTCGCCAGCGACCCCGGCGGTCAGCAAGTTCGCGATCGCTCGCCCCTCGTAGGTGACGTTGTCTCCGACGTCGCCGCCGCAGTCCTCGCCCTCGCGGAGCTCGAAGTGCTCCACGGCGATCCATACGGCGTCGACCTCGACGCCGTTCTTGAGCGTGACGACGTGCGGCGACGACGTGCCCTCGCCGTCTTCGACAGCACGCAGGTTGAACGAGACGGTGGCCGTGGCGCCGTTGCCGACGTCGGTACCACCCCTTGGCCCACACGAGAGGAGCCCCGCGCAAGCGAGGCTCGTGACAAGCACGGCTAGATGCTTCATTGGGACCCCAACGAGACTACCAGAGCCTACGGGCCGGTGCGCTCCTGATGGTAGGGTCCTACCGTGTTCGCAAAGAATACGGAAGATCCAGAAGCACGGAGCCGACGCGCCGAGCCTCCGATAAGCTGAGAGGTCGGTGTCCGCCTCGTTACCGAGCGTCTACGAGTACGTCGACTACCGCGCCTTCATGCGCGATCACTTCGCGGCTTCCAAGGCTGCGATGCCGCAGTACTCCTTCCGCTATTTGGCGCGCAAAGCGGGCTTCACCTCGTCGAACTTCATCAAGCTCGTGATGGATGGCGACCGCAACCTCGGCCCGCAGGCGGTCGAGAAGGTCGCCAAGGCGATGAAGCTCGGGGCGAACGAGGCCGACTTCTTCGCGCAACTCGTGGCGATGAACCAGGCCCAGACGGTGGCCGAGCGAAACCGCGCCTTCGAGCGCGTTGCCGCGAACCGGCATTTTCGTGCAGCGAAGAAGCTCGACGGCCCGCTCTTCGAGTACCTCACCCGCTGGTACTACCCGGCGATACGGGAGCTCGCGGCTCGGGACGACTTTCGCGAGGACCCGGCATGGATCGCGTCGCAGATCCAACCGAGCATCGAGCCCCGACAGGCCAAGGCAGCCCTCGAGACGCTCCTCAAATTGGGGCTTCTCGTCCGCGACGCGAGCGGGAAGATCGAGCGCGGCGAGGCGAGTGTCACCACCGGGCACGAGGTCCGAAGCGTGGTGGTCCCCGCCTACCACCTTCAGATGATCGAGCAAGCGGCCAAAGCCGTCGAACGCGTCCCTGCGGACGAGCGCTACGTCGCCGCCACCACGGTCTGCATCAAGGAATCGACGCTCGCCGACCTGAAGGCCAAGATTCAGCGCTTCCGCGAAGAGATGCTCCATCGCTGCGACAGCGACGAGGAGCCGGAGCGCGTCTACCAGCTTTGCATCCAGCTCTTTCCGCTCTCGAAGGGAAAGCCGGCAAAGCCCGAGCCGCCGCCGACCAAGCGACCCAAGCGCGCGTAGATCGCGCGGCGCTATGCGCGGCGCCTTTCGTACTCCCAGAGCTCGCCGAGGGGGCTATCGCGATCGCCGACCTTGGCGAGGCCGCAGCGCTCGAGAACCTTCTGCGAGGCGATGTGCCATGGCGGCGTCGCGGCGCGCACCACGGTTACCTCACGCTGTTCGAACGCCCACTCGACGCTCGCGCGCGTCGCCTCGGTCGCGTAACCCTGGCGCTGCGAGTCCTCTTCGATGCCGTACGCAACTTCGACGCTGCCCTCGGCGTCGGGCGCGCCGTGGAAGATGACGCTGCCCACGACGCGCCGGGTCCGTTCGCGCGTGATGAGCACGCGATCGCCCCACAAGCGCACCTCCGGATTTTCGCGGATCGCGGCGGGTGACGCGTAGAAGGCGCGCTCGATCAGCGCACGGTTCGGCCAGGCGTGGGGCATCGTCGCGCCCAGGAGCCGTTCGGCGCGAGCGCGGTCGCCGTCGAGGACGGCCTCGACGACGGCGACCGTGATCGGCACCAGCTCGAGCCGCGCGGTGACGATGACACCCACCCGCCCGAGGATAGCCCACTCTCGTCAGGCGGCGAGCAGAGCGTCGCGCTTTCGGCCGCCGAAGAGCTTCTTCGCGGTGTTGCCGGTCGCGACGGCGAGGAGCCAGTCCATCCAGCGCGTGGGCATCAGACGGAAGAACGCGAGGACGGCGTACGTGCTGAAGGGCGCGACGTAGCGGGCAGACGGCCTTCGCGCGACTGCCGCGCGGTGGATCGCGCGCGCCACAACATCGGGACCGACGGCGGTCGCGTCGAACTTCGCGCGCATCGCGTCGGACTCCTCGATCGCGGGCCCCCACGCCGAGCCCTCGTTGCGCGTGGCTCCGCCGATCGCCACGTCGGCGAACTCCGTCTTGATGGCGCCCGGCTCCACGAGCGAGACGTAGACGCCGAACGGAGCGACCTCGACGCGGAGCGCGTCGGACAGCGACTCGATCGCGTACTTGGTCGAGTTGTACGCGCCCATGAACGGGAAGGTCACCTTACCGCCCATGCTGCTCACGTTGATGACGCGACCGCTCTTCCGAGCACGCATCGCAGGAAGGAACGCGCGCGTCATCGCCATGAGGCCGAACACGTTCGTGTCGTACTGCTTGCGGAGATCCGCATCCGAGATGTCCTCGAGCGGACCGACGAGGCCATAGCCCGCGTTGTTGACCAGCACGTCGACGCCGTGGCCGCCGGTCCGGCGATCGATCTCTGCCTTGGCGCTCTCGATCGAAGCTTGCTTCGTCACGTCGAGCACGAGCGTCTCGAGCGCGAGGCCCTCCGCTTCCTTGGCGAGTGACGCGAGCGCCTCGGCACGCCTGCCCGTGGCGAAGACGCGATGCCCGGCTCGAGCGAGCTCGAGCGCAGCCGCGCGACCGATACCGGCAGTGGCACCCGTGATGAGGACGACGAGAGGCTTCATGAGAGGCTCCTTTTCCTATTCCGCAGAACAACGAATGAACATTCATTCTGAGTCCGAACCAAGAAAGCCCGCCTCGAACCAGGCGGGCCTCGACACACCGAACCTCAGTCGCTCGATCGCTCGGAGGCCGGCCGCTTCAGCGCGTCCCAAAGCGCTTCTTCGATCGCCCCTTCGACCTTCGCGTCGATGACCAAGCGGCCTTCCCACCCCGACTTCACGAGTCCGACGATGCCGCCCCAAACGATTGACCCCAGCGCTTCGGGGGCCACCTTCCGCGTGACCTTCAGCCGCTCGCACTGCTCGAAGAAGATCCGCGCCGGCTCGAGCGTCCGCTCCTCGATCGCGCGGCTCTCCTCATCGAGATACGGAGCGTGGTGGTGCGCTTCGAGAAACTGGAAGGCGAGCTTCTCTTTCTTCGCGAAGGCCATCGCTCGCACGAAGAAGTGATGAAACTGCTCCCGCGGCGATCCGTCGTAGGGAAAGTCGCCCATCAAGGTCGCCGCGAGCGCCGACTTGTAGCGCTTGAAGAGGGCGTTCACGAGCGCCTCTTTCCCCTCGAAGTAGCGGTAGATCGTTCCCGCCGCGACCCTCGCCTCCTCGGCGATCTCGGGCACAGCCGTCCCGTAAAACCCCCGCTCCGCGAACAGCTTGAGCGCCGCGCGCAAGATCGCCTCGCGCTTGTCGTCAGGTCGCTCCGCTGTTGCTCGAGCCACGGACGAATGAATATTCATTCTCAACGCGCGGCGCAAGGGGAAAGTTGGTCGCGCGGCACCCCGCAGACGGCGGACCGCAGCCATTCCCCCAAAAGACGTTGCCGGTCGATGGCGGGGCCATCGCTCGCAGACGAGACCCACGTGGACGTTCGGCGCAGATGGCGGGGCCATCGCTCGCAGACGAGACCCACGAGGACGTTCGGCGCAGATGGCGGGGCCATCGCTCGCTGACGAGACCCACGGGGACGTTCGGCACAGATGGCGGGGCCATCGCTCGCAGACGAGACCCACGTGGACGTTCGGCCCAGATGGCGCGGCCATCGCTCGCTGACGAGACCCACGTGGACGTTCGGCGCAGATGGCACGGCCATCTCGCGCTGACGGGACCCGCGAGGACGTTTGAAAGGGATGGCTCTGGCATCGACGTCGAACGAGATGCGAACCGAGCGCCTCTTGTGGAGGATGAGCTCGGTGGCGGCCGCCACGGCCGATCCGACGCGCGCCGGGGGCTGCGAGTGAAAGCGTCGCGGGATCCTCGAACGAAGAGGCTGGTCCAGTTCCTGAAGAGACGACGAGCATGAAAGTGTTCCATCTCGTAGCGCGAGCCTACCGGCGCGACGTCTCGCTGACCGAGGCTCCGTTGAGCGGCGATCTCTGGTCAGCCTTGCGTCACGCATTTCCGAATGCGCTGGCCGCAGTCCTGATGCCTGATCACTTGCACGTCTTGGCTTGGAGCGAGACCGCCCTTGAAGCACGCGCGAGGTTGGCGGCAATCCTCTCGGGTGCGCGGCGCCACCGAGCGGGCCACGGCCTGCGGTGGGAGCCGACGCCGATGCCCAACGAGATCGTCGACACGAAGCACCTTCGGAGACAGATCCGTTATGTTTCCCTGAACCCTTGTCGCAGCCGTCTGGCACGCGACCCCCTCGAGTGGGTGTGGTCGACCCATCGCGATATCGTGGGTGCGGTCGTAGATCCGTGGATCAGCGCCGCGCGGCTGGCGCGGGTGTTGAGCGAGTCGCCCGCGGGATTTGCCGCACGCTGGCACGCGTACGTGTCCGGCGATCCGGCCGTCGTCGTAGGCGGTACGCCGTTCCCGCACCCCTCGCGTCCCGCCTCTGTCGCAACCCATTCACTGGGTCGAATCCTCGCCGCGACCGCCGCCGCGCACCGCGTGCCGATCGTTAGGCTCGCTCAGCGAGGCCCGGCGCGAGGGACTTTCTTTGCGCTCGCCCGGGCGTCCGGTTGGAGGGATGTTTCCGCGCTCGCGCGAGCGGTGTCGGTTTCGCGCAAGACGGCATGGCGTCATCACCGTTCGGTGTCGGATGCGCACGCCGCTGCATGGTTGTGCCTCGGCGACGCGCGGCTGCTTACCGGCGCGAACAGCTCGCCGCCCCCAGCCGGGCGCATCCAATGGCCGTCGGATGAGCGAGCCATCGATTACGAACCGCCGCCCTAGTCTCGGTCGCGCGCGGATGGCCGCGCCATCGACCTCGAACGTCCTCCTCGGTCTCATCGAACGCGGATGGCCGCGCCATCGACCTCGAACGTCCTCCTCGGTCTCATCGAACGCAGATGGCCGCGCCATCGCCATCGAACGTCCTCCCGGGTCTCATCGAACGCGGATGGCCGCGCCATCGACCTCGAACGTCCTCGTGGGTCTCGTCGAAGACAGATGGCCGCGCCATCACCCACGAGTGTCCGGCTCATCGACCGCGAGTGTCCGCGGCATGACCCAGCAACGAACGGCCGCGACGGCTGGCAGTCCCGGCCGCTCGAGGCGGCCGCCCGCGCTACCCCGTGTATCGCCAGAGCTTCGGCACGAGCACGACCGCCACCAAGGCGACGACAAGCACCATCATCCCGCCGGAGACGACGCTGATCGTGGGCGTCGTGAGGTGCGCGACGAGGCCGGCCTCGGCGGTGGAGAGCTGGTTCGAGGCGCCGATGAAGATCATGTTCACGCTCGACACGCGACCGCGGAGCTCGTCCGGGGTCTCGCTCTGGACGAGCGTCGATCGGCCGACGACGCTGACTTGATCGGCCATGCCGGCGATGACGTAGGCGGCGATGCTGAGCGGGAAGCTCCTCGAGATACCGAAGACGATCGTGGCGAGACCGTAGACGACGACGCTGATGATGATCGCGCGGCCCAGGCGGCGCACCGGTCGCGAGACGATGAGGAGCAGACTCGTGAGGAGCGCGCCCATCTCGAACGACGCGGCAAGGAGGCCGTAGCCTGCCTCGCCCACGGCGAGGATTTCCTCTGCATAGACCGGCAAGAGCGCGGTGGCGCCGCCGAAGATGACTGCGAAGAGATCGATCGACATGGCCGCGAGGATGACCGGCTTTTGCTTCACGAAGCGAAGCCCCTCCAAGAGGCCCGCGATCGAGATCGCGCGCTTGTCGTCGGAGGCGCGCGGCGTCTCGACGCGGGAGACGAGCAGCATCGATACGACGTAGAGCGCCGCGGCGCATCCGTACGCGAACGCCACGGAGTGCGCCGCGATGAGCACGCCGCCGAGCGCGGGTCCGGAGATGAACGCGAACGCGCCGCCCGTTCCCATGACGGTGACCGCGCGCGAAAACTCTTCCTTCGGTACGAGCGTCGGCAACGTCGCTTGCCGCGCGGGCGCCTCGAACGCCGACGCCCCGGCGTTCGTCACGATGATCGCCAGCATGATCGGAACGCTGGCTGCTCCGGTCGCGCCGAGGATCGAGAGCATCGCCGCGCAGCAGAGGCCGACGGTCTGCGCGACGAGGACGATCTTTCGTCGATCGTAGGCGTCGGCGATCGCGCCTCCGGCCAGGCTGGCGAATGGCGCGGGCAAGAACGACAGGAGCCCGACGAGCGCGAGGACGGCCTTCGATTTCGAGAGGTCGTAGATGTGCCAGAGGAAGACGGCACGCATCATCGTCGCCGCGATCCCGGCGGCGACCCGGGCCGAGATCCAGCGGCGCACGTTGGGACGCCTGAGGACGTCGGACGCTCGGCTGGATCCGGACATTCGGCCGGCAGTTTGGGGCCAACGAGCCGCCGGGGCCAGGAATTGCTCTCGGTTCGTCGCCTCACAACGACGAAACCGGTTAACGAAACTTCACGCCGATCCGAGCGCGGTCTTCACACTCGGATCGCACTCTGGGCTCGCAGGAGGACGCGATGCTCGGTTTCTTGATTGGCACGGCGTGTTTGGTGGGGCTGGTCGCGATGATTCGCCGCGGCCGCTTTCGCCACGGTTACGGGCGCGGCTTTCGCCGGGGCGGGCCGCGAGGATTCTTGAACGGTTTGTTCTCGCGGCTCGACACGAGCCCGAGCCAAGAGAAGGTGATCGTGGCCGCGGTCGATGACGTGCGCGCGGCGTTCTCGTCGATGCGCGGCGAGGCAGAGCTCACCCGCGGCGACGTAGCGCGGATGCTCTCCGACGAGAGCTTCGACGCCGAAAGGCTCGGAGACGTCTTCTCGCGGCACGACGACGCGCTTCGCAGGCTCCGCGAGACCGTGGCCAGCTCGATGGCGAAGGTCCACGCGGCGCTCGACCACAACCAGCGCGCATCCCTCGCGCGGATGCTGGAAGAGGGCTTCTGGCGGCGCGGGCATGGTGGCCCGTACCGCGAGAGCGTCCGGATCTGACCCGAGGAGGAACCAATGAAACGCAAAATCGTGATGGCACTCTTGGCGCTCGGAACCATCGGCGGCTTCGCCTCCGGATTTGCGAGCATGGGCTGCCGGGCCCAACACCGGCGCGCGGCCTTCGAAAACCGGGTCGCCGAGACCTGCATCCGCGCGGCAAAGACCGTCGAGCGCGAGGATCGGGCCGACCGGGCCGCATCCGGGGATTCCCGGCCGAAGTCCGCGGAGTAACGCGTGGAGCTTGCCCCTTTGATACGCTCGGGCGTCTCCATGGGCGCCCGTGTCCTGATCGTGGACGACGATGCTCGGCTTCACGAGCTCTTGTCCAGCTACCTCACGCAGAACGGCTTCGACGTGGAGCGGGCGCTCGACGGGCCTACCGGCCTCTCCAAGCTCGACGCGGGCGCGTACGACGCCGTGCTCCTCGACGTGATGATGCCGGGGATGGACGGCCTCGAGGTGTGCAGGCGAATCCGCAAACGCTGGGACGTGCCGGTGCTCATGCTCACGGCGCGCGGCGACGAGACCGATCGGATCGTGGGGCTCGAGATCGGCGCCGACGACTACCTGCCCAAACCCTTCAACCCGCGCGAGCTCCTCGCGCGGCTCAAGGCGATCCTGCGCAGGGTCCGGCCCGAAGCGGACGCCGACAAGCTCGCTGTCGGCCCGGTGCTCATCGAGGTGACTACGCGCCGCGTGACGTCCGGCGGGGCCGAAGTGGAGCTCACCGGGATCGAGTTCGACATCCTGCTCGCGCTCGCGAGGCGCGCGGGGCAGGTCATCCCGCGTGACCGCCTGCTCGCGGCTGCCGGACGCGGCGACGTCGTCGTGTCGGAGCGGACCATCGACGTCCACATCTCGCACCTGCGGCAGAAGCTGAGAGAGGGCCGACTGATCAAGACAGTGCACGGCGTGGGCTACGTCATGGCAAAAGAGTCGGTCAGCGGCCAGAGCTCGTCCTAGGGTGAAGCCGATGCATTGGAGGAAGTTCCATCGGCGCCGAGGGCGAATCCCGCTGCGGCGCCGGATCTTCCTCTGGTTCGGCGTCGCGATCGTCGTCGCCGGCTCGGCATCCTGGGGCGTCGCCTTCGTCGTCTCCGGCGGACCTACGTGGAAGCGCGACTTCGACGGAATCCGCCGCTTCGGCTCGAACCGCTTCGCCGAGATTTGGGACCAGCCCGAGAAGCGCCACGAGATGGCCCAAGACGTCGCGGTCCAGTGGCGCGCCGAGGTGACGGTCCGCGATCAAAACGGATCCGTCATCGACAAGATCGGCGACGAGTGCGAGCGCGGCTCGATACGCCTCGAGCCCGAGCGGCAAGGCGCGAAGCTGGGCTTCGTCGACGTCTGTCGTGCGGGCACCGGGCGCAGCCACATCTCCGGGATCCTGGGCCTCCTCGCCGCGCTCGGCGTCCTCTGGGCGGTCTCGAGCAAGATCGCCAAGCGCCTCGGAAGGCCGCTCGAGGCGCTGATGCACGCGACGAGCGAGATCGGGCGCGGTCGCTACGACGTCCAGGTCCACGTCCACCACGACGCGCCGGTCGAGATCCACCGCCTCGCCGAGGCGATCGGGGACATGGCGACCAAGATCGAGCGCCAGATGGCCGATCAGCGCGAGCTCCTCGCCTCGGTGTCGCACGAGGTTCGCTCGCCGCTCGCGCGCGTCCGGCTCGTGCTCGAGATGCTGCGCGATCCGGAGCTCTCGGCCGAAGGCCGTGAGAAATTCTTCCGTGAGCTCGAGCACGAGGTCGAAGAAATCGATGACCTGGTCGGCGGCCTCCTCGCCAGCTCGCGCGTCGACTTCTCGGCCCTCACGATGCGGCCGCACGACCTGGTCGCCGCAGCGAAACGCGCCGCGGACCGCGCCGGGCTCGGCGCGATGGTCCACACGGTCGGAGAGCCGCACGAGATCCGCTGCGACGCAACGCTCCTCGCACGCGCACTCGCCAACCTGATCGACAACGCATCCAAGCACGCCGGCGGACCGACGGGCATCACCGTGCGGTTCGAAGAGGAGCGCGCCTCGATCGAGGTCGAGGACGAGGGCCCCGGCTTCTCCGACGGCGAGCCGGATCGGATCTTCGATCCGTTCTACGGCCGGGCAAAGGGATCGCACGACTCGCTCGGCCTCGGCCTCGCCCTCGTGCAACGCATCGCACGCGCCCACGGCGGCGACGCGTTCGCCAAGAACCGCCCCGAGATCGGAGCGGTCGTCGGTTTGTGGCTGCCCGCGACCGTGCCCGCTCCGCCCTCGAGCGAGTGAGGGGGACCGGGGGGTGAATCCAAAGCGGCGAGCGCATCGAGCACGCCCACCTACCGAGTTCTAGTCGAGGTCAGTCCTCGATGGTACCGACCGTGGACGGCGTGACCGACCACTCGAACTGATCGAGCAGCGTCAGCGAGTCGAGGACCGAGTCGCTCACGTCGAAGACGGTGAACTCGACGGTGATCGTCTCACCGGGCACGACCGGGGCGGTGGTGAGGAGCCAGTTGGTCGCGCCGCCGGTCGCACCGTTCCCGTATCCAGGCGCGCTCGTGACCATGTCCATGCCCGTACCAGCGAGCGCGCCCGTACCTGCCGGGCAGGTCTGGCAGCCGCGCACGTTGCAGACGTCGAAGAACCCGTTGTTCACGCTGACGGGGTTGTTGGCAGAGTCGAACGAGATGTTCTTGTCGGCCGGGATCCCAGGGGCTGCGCTCGTCAGGAGCGCGAGGTAGAAGTCGTTGTACTGCGTGCAGGAGTAGTACCAAAACTCCGACGAGAAGAAGCGGAACTTGTAGCTGAACGACTGCGCGTTCGTGGGCACGCGGATGTCGGCGCGAACGTTGATCGAGTCGTACGCGCCGGAGCCTGCCGGGCAGTTGCCGTAGCAGCTCGCCGAGGCCGGCAGCGCGCCGCCGTGGTTCGCGAGGTAGTTCGCGGGCGGCGTCGAGCCGGTCGTCGAGAAGCTGGTGCCACCGTTGGGCGCGACGTAACCCACGTCACCGGTGTCACGCATGCGACCGCTGGAGATACCGGCGAACGTCGGGCCCTTCTGCGCGACGTTCGAAGCGTTGCCGTACATCGTCATGATGGCGGCCTGGTAGCCCTGCATGTTCGAGAGCTGTGCCGCGTTCGGCACGGCGCCGTTCGCGAGGCGGAACTCACTCGTGATGACGCCCCACTTCTTGAGCGGAAGCGGCGCGTTCGCCGTCGTCGTCTGGCAGAGGTCCATTGCCTGGATCACGTCGCTGCCGGTGACCCCGCTGAGCTTCTCGACCGTGCTGCAGGCGGCAGGCGCCGACGCGTCGGGCGTCGACAGGTCGCAGTCGTCGTCGACCATGTTGCCTGTGTACTCGTACGCACCGGGGTTCACGAGCTCGGGGTTGCCGCAGACGATGCCGATCGCGTCGCAGCAGTCGCCGTCGCAGACCTTCCATCCGTCGCCGTCGGCGTCGAGGCTGTCGTCGGTGAGCTGGTTGCAGTCGTTGTCGAGGCCGTCGGCGCAGACCTCGTCGACCGGAAGCACCTGGCCCATGCAGACGCCGAAACCCGAACCGTTCATGTTGCACGTCTGCGTGCCGCCGAGGCAGGTGCCGATGCCCTCGGTACCCGGCGGTCCTTGGTAGCAAGGCTGCGTCTCGCCCGGCGTGCATTCGCACGCGCCGTTCGTCTCGCAGCCGTCGTCGTAGGTGCCGTTGCAGTCGGAGTAGCCGGGCGCGCAGCCGCCGAACCCGCACATGCCGTTGTCGCAGGTCGTCGTGATGTTCCCCGCTGTCGGGCAGTCGTTGTCGCACGTGCCGCAGTGGAGGACGTCGGTCAGCGGATCGATGCACTGACCGCTGCAGCACGCTTCGCCGAGTGGACACGGGTTGTCTCCGGCGCAGCCGGGGACACACGTGCCGGCCTGGCAGATCTGGCCCATCGGGCACTCGGTGTTCACCGAGCACTCGGGCGCGATGCCGGTGCTCGTGGTCGAGCCGGCGTCGCTCGTGGTCGTAGCGCCGTCCTCGGTCGACGAGCTCGAGTCGTCTCCGCCTCCTCCGCTGTTGTCGCCACCGCCATCACAAGCAGCGAAGACCGGAGCAACCGCACAAGCAACGGCGACGATCCACCAAGCGCGACGAAGCATGAGACCTCCCGGCGCGCGCGGAGACTCCGCGCGCCATGGAACATGCTGCGGGCTTCCCCAGTCCCAGGGCAAGAGCCCGACACCTGGATCCGTGTAGATTTCGTGGTGCGCAGGAGTGCGCTCAGGTGTGCTTCCGCTTCACCGGCTTGGCGGGGATGCCAACCACCGTCGTCTCGGGCTCCACGTCCTTCACGACGACCGCGTTGGCGCCGATGCGCGCGCCGTCGCCGACCGTGATCGGACCGATGACCTTGGCGCCGGCGCCGATGAGGATGTTGCTCCCGAGGACGGGCGTCTCGCCGTAGCCGTTGTCGCCCAGCGTGACCTCGTGTTGGAGGTGCACGTTCGCCCCACCCTTGACCTTGCCGTTGATGACGACGCCGTGGGAGTGAAAGAGCACGAAGCCGGGACCGAACTCGGCGCCGCGACCGATCACGCAACCCGAGAGAGCGTTCAGCTTGTTGAAGAGCATCTCGAGCGGGGCGGCGCCGACGTCGCGTGAGCCCTGCATCAGGCGGTAGAGCACCATCGAGCTGGTACCGTCCGTCGCGAGCGTCTTGAGCAGCGCGCGGCCGTCGTCCTTGCCGTAGTAGTGGCGCGCCTTCTCTTTCAGGTCCTCGGCCAGCATCGAGAGCGCTCGTCGCATGAGGCCGCTTTGTCACGAGGGGCGATTCGCGACAACGCTTCTCGCGCGGTTCGCGTCGTGCTTTCCGCGCTCGGACGCGTTAACTAACTCGAATCTATGGCTGACGAGCTCCGCGGCGTTCTCGAAGGACGTGACGTTCTCTGCTTCGGACACGATTGGACGGGCGATCCGCTCTCCAAGACCCACCTGATGCGGCTGACGGCGCGCCACAATCGCGTGCTCTGGATCAACTCGATCGGGTACCGAAAGCCCACGGCGAGCGCACGCGACATGAAGCGCATCGCCGACAAGCTGAAGAAGTTCACCGAGCGCGTGAAAGAGGTCGAGCCGAACATCTTCGTGATGGGACCGCTCGCAATCCCGGTCTACGACTCGCCGGTCGTCCAGAAGGTCAACCGCGAGCTCCTCAGGCTCCAGATCCTCGCGGCGATGAAGAGCTTGAAGTTCAAGCGTCCGCTGTCGTTCGTGTTCAACCCGACGGGCTCGGTGGTGACCGGCGATCTGGGTGAAGACAAGATCGTCTACTACTGCGTCGACGAGTTCACGGCGTACTCGGACGCGGGCACCCGCGGGCTCGTCGACCTCGAAGAGCGCCTCCTCAAGAAGGCCGACCTGGTCGTCGTCTCGGCAGAGAGCCTTCGCAAGACGAAGTCGAAGTTCAATCAAAAGATCGAGCTCGTCCGGCACGGCGTCCAGTGGTCGAAGTTCCGCAAGGCGCTCGAGCCTGACACCAAGATCCCCGACGACATCGCGGCGCTGCCCAAGCCGGTCATCGGCTACTTCGGCCTCATGGCCGACGACTGGATCGACATCCCGATGCTCTCCAAGATCGCGCAGCGTTTCTCGCACGGGACGCTCGTGCTGCTCGGCAAGGTGACCACCGACATGTCCGAGGTCACGCGGCATCCGAACGTGAAGCTGCTCGGCCGAAAGCCGTTCGAGGAGCTGCCCGCCTATTGCAAAGGCTTCGACGTGGCCCTCAACGCCTTCCCGATCAACGACGTCACGCTCAACGCCAACCCGCTCAAGGTCCGCGAGTACCTCGCCGCCGGCCTCCCCGTCGTCTCGTCCCGCATCCCGGAGGTCGAGGTCCTCGGCGATCTCGTCCACATCGGCGACGACCACGACGACATCCTCCGCAAGATCGAGATCGCTCTCCAGGATCCCGGCCCAAAGCACGCGCGTAGCGACGCGATGAAAAATGAGAGCTGGGAGGGAAGATTCGAGGAGCTTCGACGTCACATGGCCCGACACGGCGTCGCATGACCGAAGAGCCCGAGAGCCTGCCCGCGCTACCCAAGCGCAGGTCGGGCCTGCCCATCCTGATCGCTTTCTTGCTCCTCGTCGGTGGCGGAGCCTTCGCGCTGTATTGGTTCTCGACGCGCCCTGACCCGTTCAAGGTCCTCGTGGCGATCGACGCCGACGGCCCTTGGTACAAGGACGGCGACACGTCCGAAGCGATCACGGAAGAGATCGCCGGAGGGCTCGACAAGATCGGCTTCGAGGTCGTCAAGACCGACGACAAAGAGGCGATCAAGGTCCTGAAGGGCAGCAAGTCGCTCTCCGACGCCGCGTCCGATCTGCGAGCCGGGTTCGTGATCTCGGGGACGGTCGATCCCGAGGTGATCGAGCACCCGGTCGAGGGTGGCTTCGTCGAGGTGCGCGCCAAGGTGACGCTCGAGGTGACCCTCATCGGCAGCGACACCCCGCCCGAGAAGGACACGTTCACCGCCTGGGCGGGCGGACCGACGAAGAAGGACGCAATGAAGATCCTCGGCGACTCGATCGCGAGCCGAGCCTTCGATGCGTCGGTCCCACGGATTACAGGCCACCCGCTCGTAAAAGAGAAGCTCGAGCGCGGCGACATGACCGCGCTCGTCAGACTGGACGCCGCCAAGCGCTTCCTCGAGACGCGCGCCGCCCAGCTCGACGCGGCGAACGTCGGCTACGACACGATCAAAGAGACGCGCCGCGACCACAAAGGCCCCCGTCCGATCGCCTACCACGGCGACTTTCGCGGCCTCGACTTCCTCGCCGGGACCGGTCCCTCGGGCGCGCTCATCAACACCCAGGGCAAGCGCGCCTTCTTCCACCCGAAACGATCCGAGCTCCTCTACATCAACGACCTCGAGACGGTCGCGTGGCGTTCCGAAGGAGCCGACGACAAGGTCCTCTGGTCCGGTTACCACGTCCTCGGCTATCCCGCGGCCGCCCCGGATGGGAGCGCCGTCCTCTTCGTCGAGGATCTGTTCGGTCGAGCCAAGACGCTGACCGTCGTCGATTCGTCGGGGACCCCGCGCCGCGTGATGACCCACGAGCAGGCCCGGTTCGACAACCCCGAGATCGCTCCGGGCGGCGGCGCTGCCGCGATGTACGTTCGGCTCTGCTACGGATGCGGGCGCGACTTCGCGGTCTTCTCGCTCACCGACGGCACCACGCTGTTCCGGCGAGATCACGCCGGCGAAGCCGACGAAGGCTACGGCGGCTACGCCTGGATCGAGCCCACGAAGGCGGTCTACGTCGTGCGGCCCGGCGTGACCGAGGTCGGCTCGCTGAGCGGCGACGAGCTCCGCGTCGTCGACATCTCGTCTCGGCCCGCGACCGACACCAAGCTCGCATCCCTCGAAGGCGAGCGCTGCGGCGGCCCGAGCAGCAGCGCGGACGGCAAGAAGATCCTCCTCGCGTGCAGCGGCGCGACGTACCGCGCCGTCGTCTTCGACGCCGCCTCGGGCGAGCGAACCGAGACGACGATCGTGGGCATCTCGCCGGTCATCTCTCCGGACGGGACCAAGGTCGCGTACACCCGGAACAGCGACATCTACGTCGCTACGCTTCCGGACGGCAAAGAGACACGGCTCACCGAAAACGAGTTTTACGAGCGCCACCCGCTCTGGTCGGCGGACGGAAAGCGCGTCTACTTCGAGTCGCAGGCCGAGGACCCGATCTTCAAGGGCCGAACCGTGGGCGTCGTCGCGAGCGTCGAAGCTCCTTAACTCGAGTGGACGCACGGCTCCGCGTCCAGATGTCGCGTGGTGACCGGTGACGCGCGGCGAGCCTCGTGGGATCAGTTTCGCCGGAGGACGACATGCAGACGTTGGCGGATCTCAGGGGCACGCGTTGGACGGGCAAGGGTGAGCTTTGGATGGACCCGCTCGGCAACGAAGCGAGCGTGTGCGACTGCACCCTGACGATCGAAGAGCGGGCGCTCCGCTACACGTGGAGCCACGACGGCAAGCCGCACGAGGGCACGATCAGGCTTCGGGATGACGGGGCCGATTTCCAGGACACCTTCCATGCGTCCGAAGGCATGAAGTTCGACAACTGGTCGGTGCCGGGAGCGCTCGTAGGCCTGATCGGAAGTTACGCCATGGGCGGTGGCCCGGCATGGGGTTGGAGGATGGTCGTCGGTTTGCGTCCGACCGGCGAGCTCGTCCTGCAAATGACCAACGTCACCCCGTGGGGCGAAGACGGTCGGGCAGTGCGGATGGTGTTTTCGAAGTAGGAACGCGAGGGCTCGCGCACGCCCGTTCGCCGTCTAGTTACAAACGTCGCCGCACGCCGGCTCGCCGCAGGCGAACAGGTCTTCGAGCGGCTCGGCGCCGGTCGGGAACGAAGCATAACAGTCCTGTTGGCATGTCAGATCGAACTGCGGGCAGTTGCCGATGCACTGCCAGAGGCCGGTGCAGTCCGGCTGCGACACGCACGCGTTCATCTCGGCGGTGCACCCGTTGTACAGGCATTCCTCGCACTCGCTGATCGGATCGCCGGCGTTGGGACAGAAATCCCCGCAAGGATCGGCCGCGCAGTCGGTGATCAAGACGGCGTCCGAGATGCCGTTCGGAAACTGCTGGAGGCAGCCCTGCGAGCAGTCCGGATCCATGGAGCATCCCTGGAAGCACTGAAAGAGGGCGGAGCAGTCGGGATTGCCGACGCAGTTGCACCAGTAGTCGGGGCACGCCATCGACACGCACTCCTGACAGGGCGTGTTCGACGCACAGACCATCCCGCCGCTCGATGACGAGACACCCGTCGTCATCGAACCTGTGGTGGCCGGGCCGCCCGTGCTCATCGAGGCCGTCGTCGTCCCGCCGGTAGACATCGAGCCCGTAGCCTCCGTCCCGGTGGATGGGGACCCGGTCGACTTGGTGCCGGTCGTGCTCGGTCCGCCGCTGGTGGGCACGGCACCGCCCGAGCCCCCTCCCCCGGTGCTCACGTCGACGTTGGAGTCGCACCCCGCGGCGGCGAGGACCAGGGAGCCGAAAAGGAGGCCTAAGGGGCGGAGCATCCGAGAATTGTCCCGCCGAGCGCGCGATCTCCGCAAGAGCGCGTGGAATACTCAAGGCCGAGGCCGACGTATTTCGACCATGGTCCGGTTTGCTCGCAGGCTTGCCTTTTTGGCCCTCCTGGCCCCCGTTTGGGGCTGCGGAGAGGCGTCACAGCGGGCGCCGGGAACCGCGTCGGACACCGCTCGGGCGAAGAACGACTCCGCCGAGGCAGAAGCCCGTGACGACGAGCTCTCGTCCTGCGAAGCGGCGTGGAAGAAGATCGAAGCCGCGCCCGAAGCTCCGGGCACGCGCCAGCTCCGTGAGGACCGCGCCGCCTTCCTCGGCAGGGTCCGAGGGGCCATGAGCCTGCTCGTCCGTCCTCCTCGAGCCGACGACGGCGACAAAGCCCAACAGGCGCGACAGCGCCTCTTGGCAGGCGCAAAGGGCTACCGGGTCTCGCGCTTCGTCGCACAGACCAAGTACGACAAGCCGCTCTTGCGCTCGGTCGTGCTCCGCGAGGGCTACCTCTTCGCCGACGACGCCGAGGACGCCTTCGAGCTCGAGGCGCGCGTAAAGCTGACAGATCTGTTTGATGAGCCGCGCATCGTGCTCGATCGTGGACAGGAGAGCTTCCTCCTCGAGCGCAAGAGCGGCAAGAACCCCGAGTACCTCTTCGCCGACGGTCCCAGCAAAGGAAAGGCCGCCAAGATCCTCTTTTTGGATCGCGTCCGCGTCGAGGGCGAGACCCTGGGCCCGCCGATCCACCGCGACATCATGTCGCTCACGCGGCAGAGCGGCTTCGACCGGATGGAGATCGTGCGCCTCGGCGAAGAAGGGATCCTCGCTCGGGTGCGCTGGGGCGACATCACGACGCGCGCGGTGATCCAGAGCAAGGGGGCGAAGCTCGAGCTCTCCTGCCTGATGGAGCCGAAGGCCGTACGCGATCAGGTCGAGACCCACCTCGCCGAGACGGCGTGGCGGCGCCGAGCGGAGAGGAACATGCGGGCCGCGGTGTCGGCGCACGTCGACGACGCGCTGCCCTTCGACCGCCCGCGCGAAGAGACGGGGCCCGACAAGGACGGCACCCTCCGGCCGTACTGGATGAGCGCGTACCTCTCGGGGCGCCAAGCGTTCGAGGTCGATGAGAAGACCTACCAGGTGTTCTTGCCCGACGGCCGCCCGCACCCGCCCATGGTCTGCGTCGACTTCGTCCTCGAGACTTGGGAGCGCGCGTCGGGCTCGTGGTTTGCTCCACGCGGCGAGAAGCCGCGCAAGATCGCCGGCCGCCTCGATGTCTCCTCCTGGGAGGCAGAGAATCGCCGCGGCGTGCTCGGCTTCGGGAAGTTCGCCGAGGAGAACCCCGACCTCTTCGAGTTTCGAAAGTTCGAGGGCAAAGAGCGCATCCCGTTCGCGAAGCGCGACGAGTTCTTCGCCTTCTTGACGGCGCACGCGAGCGAGCTCCGCGCCGGGGACGTGCTCGCGATCCACGGCCTCAAGCGTGACGAGCGCGTCCACCAGCACGCGATCCTCCTCGAGGAGCTCGATCCGCTCACCGGGTTTCCCGCGGGCCTCGCGGATCAGATGAAGAACCCGCGGCGGCGCACCTGGGAGGGGATCATGGCCGAGGCGCCCAAGCGGAGCCTCCTCTTCCGAGCCCGCCCCAAGGACGTCATCGTCTCCAAGATGGACGATGCGCCCACGAGCGTCGCAAGTAGCTCCAGCCCTTGAGGCCCCGCCGCTCCCGTTGCTATACGGGGCGGACATGAAGCGCGCTCCGCGGCTCACCAAGAAAGAACGTAAAGCGATCGCCGGCCCGCGCCCCCAGCAGCCGCAGGGTCACCAGCACCGGCACATCCACTGCGTCGGCTGCGGCAAGCACCTCGACGCCGAGATGTTCGACGAGCCGGCGACGGCGATGTGGCTCTCCTGCGAGCACCACAGCCAGTTCCCGTCGTGTGTCGCGTGCCGTGACGCGTCGCAGGCGCTGCTCGACGAGCACGACCGGACGGGCAAGCCCGTTCGACAGGCCGCAGCCTGGCACTGAGGACCGGCTCGTCCTCGAGCGTGGCGCTCCGCGAGCGTGTGATCGCTCTCGTGGTCGTGGCGGTCACCGCGATCGCAGGCCTCTTCATCGCGACGCGCGTTCGGCTCAACCCCGACGTCGTCGCGCTCCTTCCTTCGCGCGGTGACGCGGCGGCGCTCGGCCGGTACATCCGCGGCTTCGGCGGCGGTGGCGTCAGCGTCCTGCTCGTCGAAGGCCCCGACCCCGAAGAGAACGCCGAGGTCGCGCTGAAGGCGGCGGAAGCTCTCCGAAACGATCCATCGATCGCGTTCGCCTCCGCGAAGCTCGAGGCGGGCAAGGCGCCCGAGCCGCTCCTCATCTGGCGGATCGCCGACGCGCGCGCCCGCGAACGCCTCGCCGCCGCGCTCACGCCCGAGGGGATGCGCGAGCGGCTGACAGAGACGCGCGCGCTCCTCCAAGCGCCGGGATCGGGCGGCGCGACCGAAGCGTTCGCGAAGGATCCCCTGCGCCTCGGCGAGCTCGTCCTCGGCGGCGAACGCGCCGTCAGCTCGGGCGTCCGCACGCGTACCGACGGCTTCTTCGCCAACGAAGACGGCACGAGCCATCTGGTCGTCGTCAAGCCGAAGGGGCAAGCGTTGCGCGGCACCGAGGCGCGCGCCTTCGAAAAGACGCTCGAGACGACGCTCGGTCCGATTCGAAAGGCGCACGACAAAGTCTCGATCCGCGCGACCGGCCCACACATCGTCGCAGCGCAGATGGAGGCGCTGCTCCGCAAGGACCTCGAGACGAGCGGCATCCTGTCGGGCGTCTTCGCCAGCATCGCCTTCGCGATCGTCTTCCGGCGCCTCCGCGCGCTCGTCGCGATCCTGCCGCCGCTGGCGCTCGGCACCTTGTGGACCGCTGCGCTCGCCGCGTTCTGGCCCGGAGGCATCAGCGCGATCGCGGTGGCCTTCACGTCCGTCGTCGTGGGCGTCGGGTTCGACACCGGCGTGCACGTGTACGCCGCGCTCCTCGAAGCGCGGCGAGAAGGGCTCTCGCCTGCGGACGCCGCGCGGGCTGCTCGCGCGAAGGCCGCGCGACCCGTTCTCGTCGCGGCGACCATCGCCGCCGTGGCGTTCGCGAGCATGGCGCTCTCGAGCGTCGAAGCATTGCAGCAGCTCGGCTTGCTCTGCGCGGCCGGCGAGATCCTGACGGCGCTCGCGATCGTCGCGGTGACGCCCAGCCTCGGCGCGTGGCTCGAACGCAGCGACCCTCCGGCCGAGCCGCAGCACCGGGTGTTCCGTTGGATCGCCCGTCTGACGGCGACGCGCGGTCGCGCAGCGATCGCTGTCGGCGTCTCGGTGCTCCTCGGTGCGTCGGTCTTCGTGAGCGGCGTCCACGTATCGGACTCGCTGGTCGCGGTGCGCCCGAGCAAGCTCGACGCGCTCGACGTCGAGAAGCGGATCTTCGAGGTCTTCGGCGGTCGGCCGCAGCCGTGGATCGTGATGGTCGCCGACGCGAGCCAGTCCGACGCGATGCGGCGCGCAGACGTGCTCGCCGAGACGCTCGCGACGAAGACAGACGTCGTCGAGCGCGTGGACGCCCTCGTGTCGGTCGTTCCTTCCGAATCGACCCAGCGCGCGCGGCTCGCGGAGCGCGACGCGCTCGATCTTCCCGCCAAGGCCGTCGAGCTCGAACGGGCGTTCGTCGACACGGGCTTTCGGCCAGCGCGCTTCACGGCGGTGCTCGACGCGATGCGCGCACCGCCAAACGAGATCGCGTCGCCCGCCGACCTCCTGGCGGGCGACCTCGGCGTTCTCGGGGCGCGGTACCTCGCCGAGGATGGCGGCGAGCACCTCGCGGCGCTGCACGTGCACCTTCGGGAGGGCACGGCGCCGGCCACCTTCAAGACGCTCGTCGGTGATCTCGATCCCGCAGCGTCGGTGACAGGTTACGCCCGGCTCGAGACGGATCTCAAAGAAGCGTTGGCACGCGACCTCCCGCGCATCGGCCTCGTTGCGGGCGCACTGGTCGTTGCGCTGCTCGCGATCAGCCTCCGCCGTGCGCGCGAGGTGGCGATCGCCGCGCTTGTCCTGGTCACCGGCATCGGCGCGCTCCTCGCGATCGCGGCCCAGATCGGGATTCCGCTCCACATCTACTCGGCGCTGGTGGTGCCTGTCCTGCTCGGGATCTCGGTGGACGAGGCGATGTTCCTCTTGCATCGCGCGCGAGAGGCAAAGGGCGGCGACGCGGTCGAAGAAGCCCTCGTGAGCCAGGGCAAGCCGGTGGTGACGACCGCCCTCACGACATCGGCGGGCTTCGTGGCGCTCGCGCTCTGTGGGTACGAAGGGCTGCGCCACCTCGGCTACGTCGGAGCGCTCGGCAATGCGATCACCTTGGTCATCGCGCTCGTGCTCGTTCCGGCGGGACTTCGCCTCTTGGCCCCCGCGAAGCGCTGAAGCAAGTGGGGTTGGGGCCCCACGCGCAGGGCTTCGGACAATTAGTCGAACTTCACCGCCGCGGTCTTGTGCTCGCCGGCGGCGCAGCGAACCGAGACGCTCTTTCTGCGGCCTTCGTGGATGAACGTGACCGTATGCGCGCCGGGCGAAACCACCACGCGGGACGGAGTCCTCCCGAGGGGACGCCCGTCGATGACCGTGCTCGAGGCAGGGATCGAGTTGACGAGGAGGGTGCACGTCGGCCCGGTCGTCGGAGTCTTCGGCACGAGCTTCTCGGGGGGCAGCACCGTCGACCGTGTCTCGTCGACGATCGGCGCGCAGGTGAAGCCTGACCAGTCGGTGCCCGGAGGGCACGCAACGTCGGCAACGCACTTTCCGCCCTCGAATTCTCGCCGTGACCCGTGGGGACACTCGATCCAAGTCGAAAAGCATCGCCCGCCGGACTCGCGCGTGTTGGGCGGGCACTCGATCGGCATCCTTGCGTTCGGATCGGTGGCGAGCCCTTCTTCGAGCATGTAGGCGGGTACCGTCCGCGCGGTGAGGAGGTCCGGTGCGTCCTCATCGGCTTTGCACACCGTCACTGTCTGATCTGCCGGCACCTCGGTGGCGGCGCATGCGACGGCGAGCGCCGCAAAAGGCCACACGAGGAGGCTCCGCCAGGTCATCGACGAGGTATGTGGCAAGCTCGCTGATCCGCCATCCATCCGTCTCCCATCCGAGGTACGGAGCCCGACGACGCCGTTGCCCACGCCGGCCATCCTGCTACCGTTCTGCTCCCACGCGTGGAGGATCTCATGTGGCGCTATGACGGTGATGACGAGGAAAAGAGCAAGGACAAGGGGTCGGAGAGCGACCGCCTGACCAACAAGCTCATCGACGCGCGCGCGCTCATCCTCGCAGAAGAGGTAAGCGACTCGCTCTACCGCCACGTCGCGACGATGATGACCATCCTCGAGCGCCGCGATCCCAAGGCGCCGATCACGGTCTACATCAACTCGCCCGGGGGCTCGGCGGACTCCGGCTTCGCGATCTTCGATCTCCTACGGTTCTCGCCGTGTCCGATCCTGACGGTCGCGAACGGCGTCGTCGCGTCCGCGGCGGTCACCATCTATCTCGGCACGCCGAAGGAGCGCCGGGTCTCGCTGCCGAACTCGCGCTTTTTGCTCCACCAGCCGTCGACGGCGATGCGCGGGCAAGCGACTGACATCGACATCACCGCGCGTGAGATCCTCAAGCTGCGCGCTCGGTACAACCAGATCGTCCACGAGGCGACGGGCAAGCCCATCGAGCAGGTGACCAAGGACAGCGATCGCGACTTCTGGCTCACCGCGACCGAGGCAGCCGACTATGGCCTCGTCGGCCGGGTCATCAAGCGCCGGGCCGAGCTCGAGGAGCTCGCGCGCTGACCGCATGGCCCAGGACGGCACCGTCCCGGGCCGCGCGCACGAGCTCATCGAGCGCGTCGCGCGCCGCGTAACCTCGGAGGGGCGGACGGCTTCCGCCCTTCCGGGGCTCTGGTTCTATCGATACGAGGGGCCGACCGCGAAGGTGACGACGCGGTCGACCACGATGAACCTCGGGGTCGCGCTCCAAGGCACGAAGCGCGTCCGCATCGGCGATCACGACCTCGTCTACGATCGCCTCAAGTACTTCGTCGTGCGCGGCGACGTTGCGTACGCCGCGATGGTCGAAAAGGCGTCGCCCGAGCGGCCCTATCTCTCGATCGGTCTGCAGCTGCCGCCCGAGCTCATCGCGGGGATGCTCCTGGACCTCGCAGATGTCGAGCCGTCGCTCCAGGGCGAGCCCGAAGACGGTCCTCCAGCCTTCTTGTCCGTGCTCGACGACGCGCTCATCGACGCGCTCACGCGGCTCGTGGACACGCTCGACCACCCTCGAGAGCGCCGCGTCCTCGCTCCGCTCATCCTCCGCGAGATCATGTTTCGTCTGCTCTGCTCCGACGCCGCGTCGTTCATGCGCCGCTGCGTCGGCAGCGGCTCCGACCGGACCCGCATCCGTCAAGCGATGGCGTTCATCGAGGCGAACGCCGTCAAAGGGCTCACCGTAGAGTCCATCGCCCGGAGCGTGGCGATGAGCCCGAGTCACTTTGCCCACCGCTTCCGCGCCGTGGCGAGCACCTCACCCATCCAGTACCTGCGGCACGTCCGGTTGGAGCGCGCGCGAGAGATGCTGCTCACCGACGGCTCCGGGGCATCCGACGTGGCCTCGCGCGTTGGCTACGCGAGCCCTTCGCACTTCAGCCGCGACTTCAAACGCCATTTCGGTATCGCGCCCGGCTCGTACGCGCGCGCTTTCGTGCGGCCCACGGTCTGGGTCGACAGGGTCCGCTGAGCTTCGCCGGGGCTCGATCGCAGGATTGGGCAAGACAACCGCAGCCGAGGGTCTTTCGCGTTCGCGGCCGAGGAGTCATTTACTAGGCCCATGAAGACCCGAAAGCTCGGCAACAGCGGACCTCAGATCGCGACGGTTGGTCTCGGCTGCATGGGGATGAGCGACTTTTACGGAGCGGCCGAGGACAAGACCTCGATCGACGTCATCCACCACGCGCTCGATATCGGCGTGAACTTCTTCGACACGGCCGACATGTACGGCTCGGGCGCGAACGAGCAGCTGCTCGGCCGTGCGCTCGCTACAAAGCGCGACCGTGCGATCGTCGCGACCAAGTTTGCCGTCATGCGCGACGAGAAGGGCGCGTTCATCGGGATCTCGGGCAAGCCCGAGTACGTGAAGCAGGCGTGCGATGCGAGCCTCAAGCGCCTCAACCTGGACGTAATCGACCTCTACTACCAGCACCGTGTCGACAAGTCCGTTCCGATCGAGGAGACGGTCGGCGCGATGAAGGACCTGGTGAGCGCGGGCAAAGTGCGCTTCCTCGGTCTCTCCGAGGCGAAGCCCGAGACGCTCCGACGCGCCTACAAGGTTCACCCGATCGCCGCTCTCCAGACCGAGTACTCGCTCTGGTCGCGCGAGCCCGAGGGCGACATCCTCTCCACGTGCGCCGAGCTCGGCGTCACGTTCGTCGCCTATTCACCGCTCGGTCGTGGCTTTCTGACGGGTGCGATCAAGTCGCTCGACGACCTCGCCAAGGACGACTGGCGCCGCTTCATGCCGCGCTTCTCCGCCGAGAACTTCCCCAAGAACCTCGAGGTCGTCCGCCGTATCGAGGAGCTCGCAGCGGCGCGCAAGGTGACGCCGGCACAGCTCGCGCTCGCGTGGGTGCTCGGAGCCGGTGAAAACATCGTCGCGATCCCGGGGACGCGCAGCATCAAGCGCCTGGAAGAGAACGCGGCTGCAAGCGAGATGGTGCTCACGGCCGCCGAGCGCAAAGCGATCGACGACGCGTTCCCGCCGGAGCTCGCCGCAGGGACGCGCTATCCCGAGATGAGCTCGGTCAACGGCTGAGGGGCTCGACGCGCGCGCGGACGTGCTTGTGCCAGGGCGTCCCGACGAACGGGTCGCGGTCTTCGGAGGCCGTGAGCTCGTTCGGCGCGACGCCCGGCGTCGTCGCCCCGCCCTCTGCCGGATAGGCGGTGCCGAGGCCGTTCGGGAGCGACACGTGCCCGGGCTGCATGGAGTCGGACACTTCGACGGTGACGACGACCGAGTCGCGCTTGGTCGTGAGGCGTACGGCGTCGCCGGAGACGACACCGTACGTGCGGGCGTCGTCGGGGCTCATGCGCAGCGAGCCTTCGGCGTCCTTCTTTCGCCAAGCAGGATCGCGAATGATCGTGTTCGCGGTGAAGGAGCGCCGCTCGCCGGCGGAGAGGACGAGCGGAAACAGCGGATCGGCTGCGCCCGCACCGGAATCGCCGAGCTTTTGCACCTCTAGAAGGAGGTCGTCGAGATCCAGGTGAAGCTTGCCGCCGGCTTTGCCTACCCTCTGGCGGATCGGCTCCCACTCGTCCACGGCGAAGACGACGCCGGAAGGGTTCTCGAGGATCGCCGAGAAGAGCTTCAGCGCCACCTCCATCGGGGCACCGTCGAAGCCGGCGCGCGCCAGCGAGGGCCCGTGCTCCATCGCGGCCTTGAATGCGAGGCCCAGGATGACGGCGCCTTCCTTGAGCTCGTCGGGAAGATCCATCGTGCGATAGAGGAGGATCGGCACCTGCGCCGAGAGCCGCGGATCGGCGAGGACGTTCATGAGCGCCGCGGCGTACGACTCGAGCCCCGCCTTCGCGGCTTCGCGGAGCGGCGCGTAGTCGGCCTCGGTCACGACGCCGAGCGCTTCGGCGAGGCGCGCGTGGATCTCGGCCTCGGGCAAGCGACCTTCGGCCGGCGCGAAGAGGCGCGGCCTGAGGTGGAAGTAGTTTGCGGGAAACTCGAAGTTGAAGAACGTCGCCTCGGCCTTCTCGAACTGGGTCGCCGCGGGAAGGACGTAGTCGGCAAGCTGCGCGGTCTCGGACATGGCGACGTCGATCACCACGAGGGTCTCGAGCGCGCGGAGAGCGTCGCGCATGCGCTTCGAGTCGGCGAGCGAGTGCGCGGGGTTCGCGGCCTCGACGATCATGGCGCGGTATCGCTTCGGGTGGTCGGTGAGGATCTCTTCGGCGATGACGTTGCAAGGCACCAAGCCGCCGACGATGCGCGCGCCGGCGACGGGGCTCGACTTTCCAGAGGCTCCGCTCGCAAGGAGGACCATCGTCGTCGGCACGTAGTGCGTGCCTGGTTTGCCGACACTGCCGGTGAGCGCGATGAGCGCTCGGTGCAGGTAGCTGACGAGGGTCGAGTGGTGGTTCATCTGAACGCCGAGATCCTCGAAGCTCGCGAAAGCCTTGGCGCCGCCGATGGCACGAGCAGCCTTTCTGACGAGCGCTTCGTCCACGCCCGCGCGCGCGCAGGCGGCTGCGATGGGCGTACTTCGAAGCGCCGCTACCAGGGCGTCGAAACCGACGACGCGCTCGGCGACGAACGCGCGATCGTAGATGCCTTCTTCGATGAGGATGCCGAGGATAGCGGCGAGGAGCCACGCGTCGCCTCCCGGCCGGACCTGGAGGTGAATATCGGCGAGCTCCGCCGTCTCGGTGCGCCGCGGGTCGACGACGATGAGCGTTCGCGCCGGGTCCTTCGCGATGTCTTTGAGGGTGACGCGAGCGCGAGCGATCGAGTGCGAGTGCCACGGGTTCTTGCCGAGGAACATCGCGACATCGCAATGCTCGAAGTCCGCGCGGGTCGCGGTACCCATGACGCGATCGCTCACCCAGAACTCGCCCGTCTTCTCCTGCGCGAGCGCGCTCGACCTGTAGCGTGAGCCCAGCGTACGGCGTGTCGCGGTGCTGTACGCGCCCGGGAGGTGGTTCCCCTGCCCGCCCCCGCCGTAATAGAAGATCGTTTCACCGCCGAAGCGGTCACGAACGCCCGCTAGCCGCGCAGCGACCTCGCGAATCGCGGTGTCCCAGTCGATCGGCTCGAAGCTACCGTCCTCACGGCGACGGAGCGGCGACGTCAGGAGGTCGCGACCGTTCTGGTAGTAGTCGAGACGCTGCGCCTTCTCGCACGCGTAGCCGCGCGACGACGGGTGACGCTTGTCGCCGCGGAGCCGCACGAGCCGGCGGCCGTCGCCGCCGCCGAGCTCGACCTCGATTCCACAGTTGCACTCGCAGAGGATGCAGGCAGTAGGTTTCCAGGTCGAGCTCATGTCTCCGGTGGAGACATAGCAGATGTAGCAGCGGCGCGCAGCAGGCGCCGGCCGTCTCAGGGTGCCGCGCTGGGCTGCTTGGCGCCCATCTTCTTTTGGAGCTCCTGGGCCTTCTTGAGGTGCGTCTCGACCGTCGGCCGGAGGTCGCTCTCAATCATCTTCTTGAGGTCGGCGTTCTTCGCCGCCGGGATGAGCTTCTTGTCGATCGTGTCGAGCACGGTCTGGTGGTCCGTGACCATCAGATCGATGTATGCCTTGTCGAGATCGGCGCCGGCGAGCTTCTTGAGCTTGTCGACTTCGGTCTTCGTCTCTTCGGTGATCTTCTTCGCGTCGGGCGACGTAGCGGGGGTGACGCCGAGCTTCTCCGCGAGCTTTTGACCCTTGGTCTTCGCCTCACCGTGGTGCTTGACCATCATGTCGGCGAACGACTTGACGTCCTTGTTCTTGGTCGTCGGCGTGACGACCTTCGATTCCTCGATCTCCTTGTCGTTCGCGACGTCGAGCACCATGAAGATCTGCGCATCGGTGAGCGGAGCTGCCTCCGGCGTCTGCGGGTTCGTGGGTGCGGGCTCTGCAGCGGCCGGTCCGGCAGCCGCCGCCGGTGGCATCGCCGCGGGCTGCGTCTCTTCCGGCATGGGCTGCGGTGCGCTCTCCGGCCACTGGCCTGGGGCTGCCGCGGATCGGTCGTCCTGCTTTTCGCAAGCCGCGAGAGAGAGCACGAGAGCCAGGCCGAGCGAAATGGAACGAATCGATGTCATGGGGGTCTCCGAGGTTGGGTCGGGCCTCCGTGCAGATGGCGTGCCCGCGATGACGGCTCGTCGGAAACGCGCAAATGACAGTATCGTGGCGAGGCTCGAGCGCTCGCTCGCGTGTGCACTGTGGCACTCCTGCCGTCAGCCGCCAGTCTCGAGGTGAGGCGCCGCGACCGGCTTCGACTGAGGCGAGCCTCTCTCGCGGAGGAAGATCGCGAGAACGATGATCGCGAACACCGAGAGGAACTCGCTCTGCCAGTTCTGCAGCGACTCGTACCAAAATTGCGCCGATGTCACGAACTCTGGGAGCGATTTGAGCGGCTCACCGCGGACCATCGCCTCTTCGTTCGCCTTCGCACAGCCGGTGATCGCGTGCAGCGCGAAGGACACGGCGAAGAGAGCTAGGAGCGCGATCGACAGCGAGTGCTCGTAGACCTTGAGCGCGAAGCCTCCGCGGCGGACCGGCCACGGAACGCCGGGGTCGCCGGCGTGCTTTCTCGGATCCTCGTCCGACTCGTGCGGCTCCTCGGGTGCCTTCGACTCCGACGAGCCTCGTTGGTAGAGCTTTACCGTAAGCAGGACGAAGAGTCCCATCTGGAGGAATTCGCTCTCCCAGTTCTCGAAGATCGCCTCGAGCGCGTGGCCGCTCCTGACGTAGCTCCCGAAACCCACCTCGGCGTGCCCGTGGTCTTCGCGTTCCTCGTTGTACGCACGATGACCGGCCAGGAGCTGACCGCCGATACAAACGACGAACAGCCCGAGGAAGGCAAGCGAGAGGCTGGAGCTCCTGAGCGCGCTCCAGACTCGCCGAGCCTTCCGCGGGGCGGGCACGGGCTCCATGGAGCAGCCGTCAGCGGTGATGCGCTCGCTGGGTGCTCTTCGCCTTCTTCTTCGTCGAACGCTTCGCGGGCGCCTCTGCGGCGCGCTGTTCGGCGACCTCGTCGACGTTCTCCTTGCCTGTCTTCAAGGCACCCGCGAGCACCTCGCGGACGTTCTCGACGAGCGGACCGCGGTAGTCGGCAGCGAGCGCCTTCTCGAAGCGCGCTTCGAGCTTTTCGGTGAGCTCTTCGAGCTCGGCGGCCTCGATGTAGTTCTCCACGAGCGGCAAGAGCTCCTTCTCCTCCTCCTTCACGTGGTGCTCGACGTTCTCTTTGAGCACCGAGATGAAGTGGTCGAAGTATTCGTTTCCGAGATTCTCGTCGGCGCGGAGCAGGCTGAACTCGACCAGCCCGTGCTCGACCAACGCTTCACCGAGGACGTCGTTGACGCCCATCCGGTCCTCGCACGCGGGGTAGAAGATCTCCCGCTCGATCGCGTCATGCGCGACGAGGTTCGCGGCCAGTTGCTCGAAGAGCTCCTGCTTCTTGACGCCGTCCTCCGCCTTCTCGATCGCGGCGAAGAGCTTCTCGACCTCGCGGTGCTGGGTCTTCAAGTACTCGGTGGCTTTCATTTCCATGTCTCCGTGATGAGTTGACACATTCGCGCGCGGACGGTCTCAGCTGCTGCAAGCAGCAGACCGAACGGCGCACGCATCTGCGCGCCTCGATCTACCGCCGCCGCACACCGGCGCGCCTCGGCCCAACCGACGCGCCACACTCGGATCGGAGCGGATCCCGGAGATCGCGGGGACAGGTCACAACATCGCGCGTGGCGCGGTGCTTGCTCGGTTCGAATGCGCAGAATTCAAAAAGGAGCCTGACATGTCCGTCGTAGACGACACGCTTCACATGGCCGGCGAACGCGCTGGCACCCTTGCAGGAGAGGCCGGCCATGCCGTTCGCGGCACCGCCACCGACGTGGTCGACAAGATCTACCGCCTGGGCAAGCTCGTCCGCGGGGTCTCGATGGTTTCTGCCCTCTCCGCGCTCGGGCTTCAGAGGAAGCGCAGCCCACTTTCGACGGTCGCCGCTTTCGGCGCGGGCGTCGTCATCGGGGCTGGCGCGGCGCTGATCTTCGCGCCGACGTCGGGGCGCCTGCTTCGCCGGACGATCGCCAACCGCGTTCGTCCGCCGGCGTCGGTCGAGGCGCCTCCTTCGCAGGAGTCTCTGCATCGGATGGACACCGACTACGTCCCCGGGGGCCTGGACCAACCGGAACGAATCCAGCCCACGACGTGAGCCGCACCCTCTCTCTACCCCAACAGAACAGGAGCTACGTCATGCTGTATTGGACCATCGTGTTTTTCGTCGTCGCGTTGATTGCTGCCTTCCTCGGGTTCTCGGGCCTGGCAGGAGCCGCAGCGGGCATCGCGAAGATCCTCTTCGTCGCGTTCCTGGTCCTCGCCGTGATCAGCCTGCTCCGCGGGCGCAACGTTCCGGCATGACGTAGGACGACGCCGTCTCGATCGACTCGCGATCCATCCATCGAGAGTCGATCGAGACCCTCACGCCTCAGCGAGCGTTCGCGCACGCGTAGAGGCGCGACGTCGCCGACGTTCGATTCGATCCGAGACGTGTCCTTTCGCGGACTGCCCGCATTCATCGGCGACCGGCACGCGCGCTGCAGACCGACGGCACCGCAGAAAGGAAACTTCCATGCGCGTGACCCTCTCGACATTTTCATTTCTCTTTCTCATCGTGGCGATCGCCGCGTGTGCCGACTCGAGCCCGATGCCGCAGGACCCGGCCTACAGCGACGTTCAGAAGCCGATCGGCACGGGCGGCGCCCCCGGGTTGGCTTCGATGGGAGAGATGCAGACCGCTACCGGCACGACCTCGCTCGTCGCCGCGGGGACGGGAAGCAGCGTGACTGGCATGACGACCGGAACTGGAGCGACCTCGACGGGAGGCATGTCGGCCCCATAGACAGATCGTTGCAACACCAACGACATGAAGACGCGCGCGTCCCCGGCTGAGGCCGAGGGCGCGCGTGCTCGCGGGACGCAGCAAGTCCCGCAATCTCGGCAAAGCGCGCAGCGTTACGGCGCGTGGAAAAGCTGTGGAGAAAATATCCCGTCATCCGTCTTGCGCTCGCTGCTCTCCCTCGCTTATGAACAGGTTTCGCACTTCTGGTGTGAAGGGGGAGGATTGGGGATGAGCCGAGACGCAGAACGGGCGAAGAGCCTGTTACGTGGCGTACTGTTGCTTTTCGTGGACACCGATGAAGACACGCGTGAGCTGATGCAGCTCGCACTCGAGCAACACGGGGCAGAGGTTCGCGCGGCAGCTTCGGCGCGTGAGGCGTTGGCGCTGGTGCCGGTTCTCCGGCCCAAGGTCGTGATCTCGGACATCGCGATGCCCGGCACGGACGGATGCGAGCTCGTGCAGTCGATACGAGCTCTGCCGAACGAGCTGGGCGGTCGGACGCCCGCGATCGCCGTAACCGGCTACACGAGGGAAGAGGACCGCGAGCTGATCCTGGCGAGCGGTTTCCAGCGTCACCTCGCCAAGCCGGTGAGCATACCGACGCTCGTCAAAGCGGTCGCGCGCGCAGCGCGGACCGAGCCGATCGAAGCGCTCGCGAGCTAGCTCGCAGTGCCGGTAGTATTTCCGGCCGTGAGAGCTCCCGCGATCGCGTTGGGGATCGTCGCGCTGTTTATCTCTTCTTGGGCCGCCGCGCAGGGCAAGCCCGAGAAGCCCGGAAAACCCAAGTCGCCTGCGCCTGCCGCTCCGCCGGCGCCTCCGGCTCCACCGCCGGCGGCGCCGGGGCGCGCGCAGCCCGCCGTGGCTACCGTCGCCGACGCCCTCGCCGGCGCGCTTCCGAAGATAGAAGGACAGGTCGTCGTCGCCGTCGCCGCGATCGAGAGCGACGCCAAAGCGACCCGAGCCGAAGCTTTGTCGGCGCTCGTCGCCACCCAGCTCGCGGGCAGGCGCGGCTGGCCGGCGCCGCAGAAGCCCGAGCCGATCGAGGGCGCGATGGTTCGAGCCCGGCGGGCGGCCGCGGTGGTGTTCGTTCGACCGCGCATCGAACGCGGTAGGCTCTTGGTCACGGCGGACGTCCATCCCGTTCCGGCCACCGTTTGGGCGCGGGTTCGCAACCCTTCGCCCGGTCCGGTGGCGCATGCATTCGCCGAAGCGCCGATCGACGCCGAGGTGCGGAGCTTCCTCGAGCCGATCCAGCTCGCAAGCCCGCTCGCGGTCACCCGCGGCCAAGCGTTCGAGAGCGGCGTGGTCGCCCTCGGCTGCGGGGACCTCGATCGGGACGGTGCGCTCGAGATCGTCAGCGTGAGCTCCGAGCGAGTGACGTTGGTCCGGCTGCGAAACGGCAAGGCGCATCCCGAGATTGCCCGAGGCTGGAAGGACCTTTCGCCGATGGATCCGACGCCACTGCGCGAGCCGGTGGCCTCGGCCATTGTCGGGCGGACCGAGCGACTCGATACCTACGCGACCTTCGAGGCCATCGTGTCGATCTCGGATCGCTTCCGCGCAGCTCGTCTCGACAAGAACCTCGAGCTCATCGCACCTTATGCGGGCTTCGCGGTCCCGGATGGCGGATCCTTCTCGTGCGCGCGCTTCGAAGCGCCGACGATCACCGGCCCGCTCGAGCAGTGTGGCACCGGCACGCTGCCGCAGCGTCGCAGCTCGGTCGGCGGTCGCTACGACGCGATCGCCGGCGCCTCGTTGGTCTCGGCCGACGGCAAGCCGTTCGAGATCTGGGCCGGACGCGAAGACGGCGTCGTCGAGATCTTCGATGACGCCGGCCACGCGAGCACCATCACCACCGCCGGCGCGCAGCTCGCGGTCGGCGATCTCGATCAGGACGGCCTCCCGGAGATCCTGACCAGCCTCGACGTTCAACGCGGAACGAACGACGCCGTCGTCGTCTACACCTGGGACCGCTCGAAGAAGCAGCCGGTCGAGAGGCTCCGAATGCCTGTCGCTGCGGGCGTCCAGGCCCTCGCCGTCTGCCCGCCTGACGGATCGGGCAGGTCGCCGTTCTTGGTCGGGACCCCCGCCGAGATCCTCTTCGCAAAATGACCATTCTGTCACGCCGCGCATTTTCGCTCGCCGCAGCGGGCGCTGCCCTGTCGCTGCCGGGGCGGGCGCTCGGCCTCGCGCGGACCCCGCTCGGAGGAAAGGTTTCCTTCGCAGTCCCCTGGTCGCTCTCGTCGGTGGATCCACACGATCTGGCGAATCCCGGCGGGGCGCTCTTCGCGGGCGCGCTCTTCGACACGCTGATCGTGCCGGACGAAAGGCTCGGCTTTCGCCCGGCCCTGGCCGAAGCGCTGCCGTCCCAAGAGCCGCAGGTGGGCACGGTGATCCGCCTTCGGCCGGGGCTCCGTACGGCGTCCGGCAAGGCTCTCGACGGTCGCGACGTGGTGGCGAGCATCCAGCGCTCCCGCGCGCTGGGCGGCGCCGCGGTCCTCGCTCAGCTCGGGAACGCGAGCGTTCACCCGAAGGAGCCGCTCACCGTTCTCTTGAAGGTCAACCCCAGCGTCGCGACCAAGGCGCTCGCTTCGCCGCTCGCCGCGCTGGTTCCGCGCGGGTTCGATCCCGCGCGGCCCGACGGAACCGGTGCGTTCGCGGCGGCACGCTCCGGCGGATCCCTGGTGCTCCGGCGCAACGATCGCGCGGCGATGGGACCGTCATTTTTGGACGAGGTGTCGGTGCAGCAAGCCGCGGATCTCCGGGAGAGCTTGCGAGACTTCGAAGCCGGCCGGCACGACCTCGGCTGGTTGGGGCTGGGCCTCTTCGGAGCGCGCACCGGCGCGCAGAAGTTCGAGCTCGGCTCGGCCGGCATGCTCGTGGTCGCCGCGACACGCGACGCGGGATCGATCTCCAAACCAGGAGCGCTGCAACGGCTCGTCGATCTGCTGCCCCGGGCGAGGCTCGCTCACCTCGGGCTGGGCTCGCTGCCGGATGGGAGCGACAGCGTCGCGTGGGACGAAGCGCCGATCGACGTCTACGCCGACGGCTCGTCGGCGCACCTCGTCGAGATCGCCAAGGCGCTGGCCGACATCCTTTCCCGCTCCGGCCACGAGGTACGAGCGAAGCGCGCCTCCTCGGCCGAGATCCTTTCGAAGCGCAGGCGCGGGGAAGCAATGCTCTCCTGCCACGTCGTTCGACCCGCCTTCCCCGGTCAGGCAGGGATCGCCGCGGCGCTCGCCACGTTCGACGATCCGTCGCGCGGCTCGCAGATCGCCGCGAAGCCCCCGAAGGGCGCGACCCCACGTGACGTCGCGCGCGAGCTTCGCCTCGGCGTGCTCGGCGATCTACGCCTGAGCGGCGGGATCATGCCGAGCGTCCAGATCCCGCGCGCTCCGGCGGGCGGCTGGGACCTGGGCGCGACCTTCCGAAAGAAGGCCTGAAGCTCAGGCGCGGACCGGGCGCAGAACGCCTCCGGTGCTCGTCGTGGTCTCGGCGGCGCTCTTGAACGACGCGAGCATCCGGTGGACCGATCTGCAGAGCTTTCCTCGGAGAGCGAAGCGCGATCCGAAGCACTTCGCCGCTCCGGCGAGCGGCTCGTACTCGAACTCGACGACGACGGTGCTCCGCCCGGCCCCGATCGGCTCGACGCCCAGCATCAACTTCGCGCGCGCGAGCGGCAGGCTGGAGTCGGTGAGCTCGAGGCGCATCCACTTGCCTTCGTCCCACTCGACCACGTCCTTGCGCAGGACGCCTGCCTCACCGACGAGATCGGTCTTCCACGCGGGCGCGCCCTCGAAGTCCGAGAGCAGCCGCCAGACGGCGACGTTCGACGCCTGGACCTCGAGCGCGTGGGTCAAGCTGTACATGGCCAAACTATGGTGTCGGATGTCCGGGGAGGCCCGTTAAGAAACATTGGAAAGTGCGCTCGATCCCCCGTCACGGGCTCGTCAGGGGCACGCGCCCGGCATGTTCAGGCAATCGACGACCGTCGAGTCCGCCGGCAGGTTCGCCGACCCGGGGTGATCCGGGTTGAAGTAGCGGTTCGCGCCGATCGTGATGCGTACGGCGTCGAGCGAGATGACCGGATCGCCGCGACCGCGCTCGTCCCACATGACCGCGTCCGTCGAAGTCGAAAAGACGAGCTCCCCGTCCTCACCCGCGATCTTCCACCAGACGTTCTGGAACTCGTCATAAGTCCCGCTCACGAGAGGGATCGAGCCGGACGTCCCGTCCTTCTGTCCGTTCAGAGCGAAGCCGTTCCCTTCGAGCAGCAGCGAGAACGACCCTGTGCCGCCCACCTCATCGAGGATCACCCATGTCTGGAGGCCGGGGATCGGCGCCGTCGCCGCCTGGGGCACCTTCATCGTGATCGACGACGTCGACAGGCAGTACGCGTCGAGCGACTGCGACACGCACCAGAGATCGCCCGACGCCGGTAGATCGAAGTGGAGGACTCCGCCGGTCTGGGCGCCGCAACCGGCGAAGGTCTGCGGTGCACCTTCGTCGAACGGCTCTTGAAGGAGCGCGGCCGGAAGCAGCTGGCCGTCGCCGCACGGAGGGGCGCCGCCGGCGCCGACGATGGAGCTCGTCGAGCCGGTCGCGCTGGTGGCCGAGGTGCTCGTCGCCGTCGCGCCGCTCGAGGTGCCGTTCGCGCCGCCCGAGCCGACCGCGGCGTCGTAGTCGTCGAGCTCGATGACGACGGAGCAGCCGCCGAGACCGAGCGCGGCGAGGACGACGGCTCTCGTCTTCACTAGTCGATGAACTCGACGCCGGTTGCGACGATCTCGATCTTGGCGATGGCGCCGTTGTCGGTCCCACCGCAGGAGTCCTTGCTGCCGCACTCGTTGGCGGGCGCGCCGCTCTTGACGGTGCCCTGGACGATGGCCCGGTGTCCACTCGCAGACTTGGGGACGAGGAACGCGTGCCCGGCCATCTTGATGTGGGCGCGACCCTGTGCGTCGCCGATCTCCATCCAGCAGCCGGCCTTCTGGCAGACGGCTTGAACGACGCCGGTCGTCCGCACCGTCTGATCGGCGAACTTCGCAGGGTCGGTCACGATCGAGGCGAGCTCGACGTCGTCGCTCAGCGTGATCTTGTCGCCGAAGGCTTTGCCCGCGAGCGATGCTGTGGCGCCCGAGGTCTCTTTTGTCTTCGGCGCCTGGGTCTCTGCGGCTGCGGTCTGAGTCGCCTTGGGCTCCGGGGCGGCGGAAGGGTCCTGGGCACAGGCAGACGAGGCAAACGCGGCTGCGACGAGCCCGAGAGAAAGAAGCGAGCGCTGCATGGGAACAACCATGCCTCAAGTTCCGCTGGGCGCAAAGCGCCGGCCTTTTGGCTACGAACCGGTGACGTGCGGCGGGACAGCCGAGTCGACGCGCCGCTCGGCCTGCGCCGCCCGCATCGCGCGGTAGGCAAACGCGAATCGGCGGGCGAGCGCGGCGTCGATCGGTCCGCCTGCCTTGCCGTCGGCTCGCAAGCACGAGCCGACGATCACGCCGTGCGCACGCTCGAGCGAGCCGAGCGTGGCCTCATTCACGCCGCTCGCGACGTAAACGGGCGCCGCGACTGCGCGCAAGACCTCGTCCAGATCGCGCAGGCTCGCCTCTCGCCCTGTCCCGCTTCCGGTGACCAGCACCGCATCCGCGCCGCCTCGGTCGACGAGATCGTGCGCCTCCTCACTCAGCGGGCGAGCGGCGAGGGGCGCCGAGTGCTTTACGTCGACGTCGCAGAGAAGCATCACGGCCGACGCGCCGAGCGCGTGACGCAAGCGGAGCGTGCGATGTGCGGCGCCGGAGATGAGCCCCTGGTCGGTCAGGCGTGCGCCGGTATGGACGTTCACGCGGATGAACGACGCGCCGGCGGCGACCGCGACCGAGAGCGCCGCCTCGGCGTCGTTGCGAAGCACGTTCACGCCGAGCGGCAGCATCGGCGCGGCGACGCGTGCCGCGAGCGCACAACGAGTCAGCGCGGCGACGGTGATCGGCGCGACGGCGCTCGGCTCGAACGGCGCATCGCCGTAGTTCTCGATCATCACGCCTTCGAAGCCCGCGTCGGCGAGGACCTCGGCGTCGCGAGCACACGCCGCCGCCACGGCGGAGATGTCGCCCGAAAAACGCGGGCTGCCCGGGAGCGGGCGCAGGTGCACCACGCCGATGAGCCCCGGGAGGGAGAACGCCGAGGTCGTGCCGGAGCCCGACGCCGGCGGATATGACGGTGCGGTCATGACGACGGCGGACTCGCGGGCGAATGCTGCGCCTTCGCCTTCTTCTTCTTGGTCTTGCCCTTGCCGGCCGGATCGATGGCCCCATCGGGCTCGAAGAGCGTCGGTCCGCCCTCTGCGCCGTGCTCGGCGAAGAGGACGTCGGCGAGCTCGACCAATTGGTCGGCGACGTCGGCGTCGAAAGCGCCGTACACCGTCGCGGCCATGGCGCTGCGCTCCACGAGGAGCCAGGTGCGCGGCAGATCGAAGAGGGCGTCACGCGCCTCCTCGCTCAAGAACTCGCGAATGCGATCCACCTCTGGGCCGCCGGAGCCGGGCGACGGCTCGACGAGGTACTCCTCGGTGAATTCGGGGTCGTCGCTGAACTTCACGCCGGTGTTCTTGATTCGACGGCCTTCGACGATGGGGAGCGGGCGCGCGACGAAGCGAGGCGCCTGCTCCTCGAGCGCCATGAGCACGGTGCAGAAGTCGCTCAAGTTGTACGCGTCGGCCTCGACCACGGCGATGTACGCGAGGTTCTTTCTCAGCTGGTAGTAGACGACGGGTCGCCCTTCTCCCACGAGCGGGAGCATCCGCTCGAGCTCGGGCGGGAGCGACGTGACCGTCCTGAGGAGCTTGATGACCTTGCCTTTCTCGACCGAGAGGTACGACGCGCGGTAGGGATGCGCCTTGTCGTCTCCCGCCTCCGCCCGCGCCGGGAAGTTACGGAACGCATCGAGCTCCCTGCGCGCCCGCTCGTTCGGGCCGCTCGTCACGTAGGCGAGGAGCGCGATCGCGCTGAAGCCGGTGAACGCGAGCGACTCGACCCCGACCATGTAGGTCGAGTACACCGCGACGAACAGGAACGGCGGGAAGAGGAGCGCGGCGGCGCGCCGAGGCCTCACGCCCATGAAGTAGACGAGCGCGGCCGCAACCAGCGTCGCTCCGCCGAGCGCGATGAGCCCCGTACCGAGCGAGAACTCGACGCCCGCCCGGAAGTCGAGCGACTGCTTCTGCGCGGAGAGCGACTGCATCGCCTCGCGGCTGCGCTCCTTGCCGATCCTGGCGACGAGATCGGTGAGCTCTTGCTCCGCCTTGCCGGCCATGCTCCGCAAGATGAAGCCGGCCACGATCCCTACGGCGCCGGCGGCGCCGGCGATGGTGGCGAGCGACTTGTCCGGATCGGCCGATTTGTCCGGATTGGGCGGTGCAGCCGTTTTTGCGTCGCTCATGACAGGTGCATGAAACTAGTCCGGCTTTCGGTGAGCTGCAAAGCCTCGATGGTTGACGGCGCGGCCGATGGCGGCGAAACCTCACCCGTGACGCCCGATTCGGCCGCTCCAGCCGTTCGAATTCGTGAGCCGGCCTCCTCGGCGAGCGCGCTCCGAAGCGGGCTCGCCGAGGCGCTGGACGAAGCGCTCGAACGGCTCTCTGCCGAGCGGATTGGTCGCGCGAGCTTCCTCTCGCTGGGTGGCGACGCGCCCCGCATCGGGGCGGACGCCCTGTCGCATGGATTGCGCTCGCGCGCCGAAGCGGCGTGCCGGGCCGAGCGCGCGTCGCTCGAGCGCATCGCTCGATCTCCGAGGCCGGTTGTCGCGCTCCTCCACGGGGACGTCGACGGGACGTCGTTCGAGGTGGCGCTCGCCTGTCGTGCGCGCATCGCGATCGAAGGCACCTCCTCTACCGTGGGGCTGTCGGATACCGAGATCGGGCTCGCACCACGACTCGGCGGGCTCGCACGCGCAGTCGCGCTCGGCGGCATCGAGGTCGCGGTTGACCTCGCCTCGCGCGGCAGGCGCCTGGGCGCCGAAGAGGCGCTGTCGCTGGGCCTCATCGACGCGATCGCTCCTGCAGCGGCCGTCGAGTCTTGCGCCGAAGAGCTCACGCAGAGGAAGCGACCGAGCCCTCGAGGAGGCTCCTCGGCGTCGGTCGTCGCTGCACGGCGCGAGATCCGGGCTCGACATGGCGGGAACTATCCGGCGCTGCAGCGCGCGCTCGACATCGTCGAAGCCCTCGCGCAGCGGCGAGCCGATCTCGCGGCGGAGATGGAGGTGTTCAGCTTCGGCGAGCTCGCCACGTCGACGACGGCGAGGAACCTCGCGGCCCTCCGCGCAGGCGCGCTCTCTCTCGAACGCCGCGAAGCCGTCCCGTCGGGTGGAGCCATCCGCTCGGCGCTCGCGTCGTTGGGCCTCGGCTACGCGGCGCACGCCCAAGCGGCCAGTCTCTCTCACCGTCGCTTCGTCCGGCGAGTCTTCGCCGCGCTCGAGACCGAAGCACGACGGCTCTTCGCTACGGGAGCGTCCCCGGCAGAGGTGCGGGCGGCCCTACGCGCATGGGGATTTCTCGGCCAGGACCCGTCGGAAGACCGAAGAACCGCGGCCACGCGGCGAATCGCTCCCGAAATGATCCAGATGCGCTGCGCGCTTTCGCTGGTGCTCGAGGCGCTCCGCGCGCTCGAGGCGGACCTCATCCCGAGCCCGCTGCACGGCGACGTCGCCGCAGTCTTCCTCGGCGGGTTTCCTCCCTTTCGCGGCGGCCCCTTCCGCTACGTCGATGAGGTCGGCCCGCGCGAGATCGTGGCGCGAGCCGAGGTGCTCGCTCGCGAGTACGGCCCGGCGTTCGAGCCGCCGGCGCTGCTCCGATCGATCGCCGAGCGGGGCGCGCGTCTCTACCCCAGTCGAAGATCCTGATAAGGTCCGCGCGTGCTCTCGACCGACGTCCGCTTCGAGGGGTTCACGCAGAGCGACTGGTCGCGTTTCCTGTCGCTCTTCCGTCCCCGCGCGCCGAGCGGTGGCGAGCGCGACCCCGACAGACCGCAAGGCGGCATCGTCGCCGTCGTGAGCGAGGGTCGACTTCGAAAGCTCGTGCACACCCAGGCAGGGCGGCTTCGCCTCGAGGATGTCGCGCCGAGCTGGCCGCTCTCGGTCGAGGAGCTCTCGCGGCGCCACCACGCGAGCTGGGGCATGACGCTCGAAGTAGGCGCGCTCGAAAATGTGATGGAGCGTTTCGGCGCGCGCTTGCGGCGGGGCGACGGCCTGACCGCGCAGCTGGTCCTGCTCGTATCGCTCGTGCGCGAAGAGATGCTCGCCGGTCGGATCGACATCTGGCCGGCTCGCCTCTCCGGTCTGCCCGTGCCCACGGTCGGGATGGTCGACACGACGCTCGATGCCGTCTGCCCTCGCGGCCACGCGATCGCCCTCGGCCTCTTCGACGGCGGCGACGTGTGGACATCCGTGGCGCTCCGCCGCGGTCGCGCAGGCAGCTTCGATTGGATCCTGGGCCCCGACGAGATCCGCCGCGACATGGGCCTCCTCGCCGGCGATTGGCGTCGCGACTACCGCCACCTCGCGCGCGCGTTCGATCAACGCGTCGGTCCGCTGGCGATGGGGGTTTATGCCGAGGCGACGACCTTCCGCGAGCTCGAAGTCGATCCCACGCCCGGAGCGTGGGCACGCGCGGTCGCCATCCGTGACGTCATCCTCTCCCCCGTTCCGATAGCGCTCGCCGTGCCGCTCGGGATCGACGCCGGGCGCGCCGCGTTCTCGGCGGTTCGCGGGATCGCCGAGCGCGCGCAAGGTCTCGGTCTGGTGAGCCCTGTGCTCGCGATCGTTCGTGAAACCCTGGGTCAGGTCGCCACGGTCGTCGGGCTCGAGCAGGACGCCGAGGGACGCTTCGGCTTCGATCCCCTCGAGATCCTGCGAAGGCTCCTCTCGCGCGACAAATAGGGTACGACTCTTTCTCCACGTATGCGCGCTATCGTCATCCGTGAGCCGGGATCCGAAGACGTCCTCGTCATCCAGGAGCGTCCCGATCCCATTCCGCCGGCCGGCCATGTCCGCGTTCGGGTTCGCTTCGCCGGCGTCAATCGCGCCGACCTGCTGCAGCGCATGGGGATGTACCCCGCACCCGAAGGCGTGCCGCCCGACATCCCCGGGCTCGAGTACGCGGGCGTGATCGACGCGGTCGGACAAGGCGTCTCGGAGTCGAGGGTCGGCGAGCGCGTCTACGGCATTATCGGAGGCGGCGCCTACGCGGAATACATCGTCGTGCACGAGCGCGAGACCGCGAGGATCCCCGATGGCATCTCGGACCACGACGCGGCAGCCGTCCCCGAGGCGTTCATCACCGCGTACGACGCGCTCGTTCTGCGCGGCAACCTTCGCCCGGGCGAGCGGGTGCTCATCCACGCGATCGGAAGCGGCGTCGGGACCGCCGGGCTCCAGGTGGCCAAGGCGCTCGGCTGCACGGCCGTCGGCACCTCGCGAACGGCATCCAAGCTCGACCGCGCGCGCGATCTCGGGCTCGACGCCGGCGCGCTCGTAGAAAGACCGTCCGCCGTCGAGAAGAGCGTCCGCGAAGTCTTTCCGCACGGCATCGATGTCGTCCTCGATCTCGTGGGCGGCGGCTACACAGGCGCGACGTTGCCGCTCCTCGCCTCGCGCGGCCGCGTGGTAGTCGTCGGTCTCACGGCCGGCCTCCACGGTGAGGTCGACCTCGGCCTCCTCCTCCGAAAGCGACTCACAATCATCGGCACCGTCCTTCGTTCGCGGCCTCTCGAGGAAAAGATCCAGGCCGCCGATCTGCTCCGCCGCACGCTCAGCCCGTGGCTCGCGCGCGGCATGATCAAGCCGGTGGTCGAGGCGGTCTTTCCCCTCGATCGAACCGGGGCCGCGCACAAGCTCCTCGCCGACAATGCGACCTTCGGCAAGGTGTTGATCGAGATCGGCTGACCTCGCTCATTCGCCGAGCGCCAGACGAGCGACGCCGACCGACGACATCGGGCTCGTCGTCGGCGCGACGGACGTGATGCTGCCGGCGACCCAGACTGCGTCGTCCGTGACTGCGAGCCCGCCGACGCCGATCGCGTTCACGCCGCCGCGGAGCGCCTGGAATGCCCCGTCCCGATAGGTCACCACGGCTCGCCCGGACCCATCATCCAGCTCGGCGGCGCCACCAGCAATGACGGTTCCGTCAACGATGCGGATGGCGTTGAAGTTGAACGCGCTGTCCTTGGTGATCCCCGATCCCGGCGTGGCCAGCTCGGCCCAGCTCGTGCCGTCGAACCTGCCGAGGAGATAGGCGCCGGTGCCGTCGTCGTAGGTGCTCACATAGATCGTCGCGCCATCGCGACAGAGAGCCGTCGGCGCACCGAGGACCCCGTCGCCGACCTTCGACCATGCTGTGCCGTCGAACCGCGCGATCCGCTGCGCCGCGAGGGAGCCGACCATCTGGAAGCCGCCCGCGACGACGACGTCCTGGTCGCTCGCGACGTCGATGTGTTGGACTGGCCCGTCGAAGCCTTCTTCGATCATCTCGACGGATCCTGCTTCGACGCGCGCCAGATAGCCCGCCCTGCCCATGCCTCCGACGAAGAGCGCCCCGCTCGGCGACCACGCGAGCGACTGGACCGGTCCCAGGCCCGTCGTCGACAGCGGCACCATGGCGTCCCCTTCGCGAACGAGGACCACGCCCTCGGCGTCGCCGGCAGGTGGGAACACCATGCAGCCGACGGCGACCTGCCCGGAGGAGCTCACGTCGATGGCCGGGCACCATGCGTCCGACGGCAAATCATCGGCGAGCGGCGTCCACGACGTGCCGTCGAAGTGAACGACCCGACCGGCAGCTTCGACACCGCCGACGTGCGTGAACGTGCCGACGCCATACACCTCGCAACCGCTTCCTCCGGCGGCAATGAAATCGATGGAACCCGCAATCCCCTGATTCGCGGTCCCCTGCGCGATCCAATCGTCGGTGTCACGGGCGACGAGCGATTGCGACGCCACACCGCCCGCGCCGGCAAATGAGCCGCCGGCGACGAGCCGCTCGCCATCGTAGGCGAGCCGCTGATGGGGCACGTCCCATACCGCCGTAGGCCCCTCGTCGCCGCACGCCAGCGTGGCGAACCAGGGCGACAATGCGCCGCGCGTGCCGTCGTCGAGCGATTGCCATTCCGTTCCATTCCAGCGCGCAAACGACCGCGATGCCATGGCCCCCGGAGCCCCGTCCAATCCACCGGCGCTGTTGAAGCACCCGGTCGCGTCGAGCACGCCATCGTGGCTCACGAGGTCGGTGACCACACCTCGGGTTTGGTATTGGCCGAGGCCGCCTCCGACGATCTGCCAATTCGATCCGTCCCACCGGGCGACACCGCTCGCTTCCGAGAACTCCCCGAATGCCCCGCCTGCGTAGAGGTCGACTCCCTGCTTCGCGAGGGCATAGATGGCGAGCGCGCCGTCGAACGAGCGCGCCGTCCACGTCGTGCCGTCGTACGCGGCGATGCTCGCCGCATCGATGCCGCCGATCGTGGCGAACGCCCCGCCGACGTAGAGCGTGCCGTCGTCGACGAAGAGCTCGAAGGCGGGACCGTCGGCGGCGCCCCCAGGGGGAGCGGACCACGTCGCCCCGTCCCAAACGGCGACGCCCGCGACCGGCTCACCACCCGCGTCGAGCGCATAGTTACCGACAACCCACAGCTGGTCGTCGAAGAACGCGAGGCTGCGAACCCGACCATCGAAGGCGCCGACCGAGATCAGCCCGTCCCCCTCGTCGATCCAGATCTCACCGGTCATCTCGCCGAAGGAGTCGTTCGTCGCGAGCGCGAGCGCACCGGTGTCCGAGACGGCGATCGCACTGAACCCGTCGCCCGGCGGCGGGATCTCCCACACCGATCGCGCAGGCTCCCATGCGCCGTTCTTCCAACGGACCAGCGGCGGCACCTCGGCACCGGAGAGCGTGTCGAACCGACCGGCTGCGATCAAGGTTCCGTCGATGTCGGTCGCGAAGTCGTGGACCACCGGAGCGATCCCGAACTGACTCGACAGACCGGCGATCGTGAAACGGCCGTCCCAGCTCGCCGCGGCCAGATCCGCTGCGGCCACGCCGTCGCCGCACGCGAGCGCCGGGCCGCCGCCTTCGCCGCCGCCGCCTGTAGCCGCGGAGCTACTGCTCGGGCTCGTGGTGCCATCCGCGCCACCGCCACCTTCACCGCCGTCCGAGCGAGCGTCGTCATCGTCACTGCAGCCGAACGACGACATGAGGAGAGAGCCAACCGCGAGCGAGTGAAGCCATCGCATGCGGAGAGAGCGTAGAGCGACACGGCGAGGACGCTAGTGCAGGAACGCACAAAGTCGCTGGCACGGGTGCAATCCAGCGTGCATATCCGCTATACTCGACCGCGTGAACTACGCCGCGCTGGCAGGGGAAATGATGCGGGCGTTGCGCGGTCGCCGCTCCCAAACGGCCTTCAGCCGGCGCCTCGGGTACAGGAGCAACGTCGCGTATCCGTGGGAATCGGGCCGGCGCTTTCCGACAGCGGCCGAGATGCTTCGTGCAGCCGCTCGCACCGGCATCGACGTGCGGGCCGCCGTCGCGCCGTTCTTCCAACGGCAACTCCCCGACGAGCTCAGAACGGGCGATCCCACCCGGCCTGCCTTCGCCGCGGCGCTCCTCCGTGCCGCGCGCGGAAAGATCCCGATGCAGCTGCTCGCGTCACGCATCGGGCAGTCGCGATCCGCCGTGAGCCGAATCCTGAGCGGCGCGACCGAGCCGCGCCTTCCGACGTTCTTCCATCTGATCGACGCTTGCACACGTAGGCTCCTCGATCTGGTCGCCGGCTTCGTCGACGTGGGCTCGCTCGAGGCGGCGAAGAGCGAGTGGCAACGCGTCGAAGCGCTGCGCCGCCTCGCCTACGACAACCCGCTGTCCGAGGCCGTCCCGCGCTTCCTCGAGCTCGAGCAGTACGCGGCGCTACCCGCACATCGGCCCGGTTGGATCGCCGCGCGGCTCGGCATCGATCGTGAGGCCGAGGAGCGCACCCTCGAGGACTTGTCGAAGGCCGGAGTGACCCACTTCGACGGCAAGCGGTGGCAGCTCGACAAGAACCGGTCCGTCGACACATCACGCGATCCGCGCGGCGCGAGCCGGCTCGTCGGGCACTGGACACGCCTCGCGAGCGAGCGCATCGCTCGAGGGGCCGACGGCAAGTTCTCGTACCTCGTCTTCGGAACCGACGAAGAGACGCTCGCCGCCATCCAAGAGCTGCGGCTCCGCTATGTGCGCGAGCTTCGGACGCTGGTTCGCAAGGCGCCGGTCGCGACGCGCGTCATGGTCGCCAACATGCACCTCTATCCAATCGATGACGGCGAAAGGCTCGACGAGAGCTGACTCAAAGCCCTCGGCCTCGCCCATCCAGCCGCGTCTGCCAGCGACTCGCTGCACGTGGCGATCGTATGCAGATCGACGCCGAGCCCGCTCGGCGTCGATGGTCGCGGGGTCACCGTTCGATCAATGGATCGGAGCTCGGTGCTTTTCCACGTCCTCACCGCGAATGATCAAGCCGCCATAGGCGCTCAGCCAATCGCGGACCTGATCGAGGTGGTCGTCCTCCTGGCTCTTCGCCTTCGCGAACGCGTCCGACAGTGCCTGATTTCCGGCAGCACGCGTCATCTGGATGAGCAGGTCCCAGCCGTCGTTGTCGGCGAGCTCCGCAATCAGAATCGCGTGAAGCGCTTCTGGCAGGGTGCTGCGGGGGTCCGAGATGACTTGCACGAGGCCACTGGTCGCGACCGAGCCGACGTCGGCGCTGGGGGTCATCGCGGTGGGATCGCCGCCGAGCATCGCGATCGCGGTAGAGAGCATCTGAAAGTGCTCGAGCTCCTCCTCCATGAAGTGCTCGAGCTGCTCCTGGTTGGGACCGCCGTCGAAGCCGCCGCGCGTCGCGAGCTTGCCGATCAGGCCTTGGTAGAGCCGGACACCGCTGCGCTCGAACGCCAGCCGTTCGCCGACCCTATCGATCAGAGCCGGCACGCTGATCCCTTCGCCTAGCCGGTTGCCTTCCATTTCCGGAAGCTTGCTCGGCGGCGGAACGGTGCCTACAGGCCGCGCGTCTGCCTCGTACTCGGCCCGAACCTCGAGGAAGCTCTCGCCATCGGGCAGCTCGACCTCGATCTCGAGAGCAGCAACGGCCTGGGCCGATGCATCCGTGGGCGAGGCCATGACACCCGTGCGATTGAGCAAGCTGCCCTTGCCGACATCTTCGGGCCTTTCGCGAACGGTAGCTTTCATGACCGAGCCTCCGCTTCCTCGAAGGTTTCTTCCGTCTGCAGCAGGAGCTCGGTTCCGGCACTGAAACGATAGCCGGTGGCGACGAGCTCGCTGGGCACGCCGTCTTTGTGGACGGCTCGCCGATAAGCGAGCGTCTCCGGCGAATCGGGAACGGCGCCGATGGTCGCTCCGACTGCTCGATAGTCGACCTCGGCCTCGAGGGTCTCACGGACGAAGTCGCGCTGCGACGTATAGGGAAGCGGATCCGGGAGCTTCGCCGGAACGAGCTCGGCCGGATCTCGATCTTCGAGCCTTTGAAACAGATCCATCACGAAATGGAGCTGACCGAGCTCGAACTGACAGAACGTCTCCCAGAGCTTCTTCACGCGCGGGTCGCCTTCGGTCTCGGCGCAGCTGTAGTAGTTGTAGACCTCGCATAGCTCGTGCATGACCCACTTCTCGAGCCACGTCTCGTTGGGGTCGATGATCGACTCGTACTGGGTGACGTGCTGCTCTTCGATGGAGGCGATCTCCGCATAGAGCTGCCTCGCCAAGGGGTCCGCGAACATCGGCCCGATGGTCATGTAGTAGTCGCGGGTCTGGTTCTCGCCCGCGAGGATCGTGATGGCGTGCAGCTTCGAGAGCGGGTCCGCTTTGTTCCTGTCGTACGGTGCACGAAGGTCGTCGGCAGGATCGCGGTGCTCGATGATCGTCGGGCGCCCTGGAATGACGTCCGTGTAGCTCTGCAGGATGTTGTTCGCGTCCTTGCCCTGGAGCCGATCCATGAGCGCCGAGAAGCGGTACATGTGATCGAAGTCCTCGAGCAGTCCGAACCGGTGCACCTGGGCCAGGTAGGGGTCGGGCTCCCTCTTGGCGACCGCGGCGGTAACCTCGATCGCGACCTGCTCGAACGCGATGGTCGTCTCGAGGGGATCGTGATCCGCGCCCAGGAGCCAGTTCACCGCGGTCTGCTGGTGGTGGTCGATGCGCCGGACTCGAGCGAGCGGCAGTTGTAGGTCCGCTCGCACCCGCGCCATCGCGTGGAGGAAGCGGTTCATGTGCTGCTCGATGCCGTTCATGAGAATGACCCGCACGCGGGTGAACGCATCGTTGTCCAGCTTGCTGATGGGCTGGCCGACGATCTCGCGCCAGCTCATTCGCTGCTTGTCGAGGGGGATGCCCCGTTCTTTGAAAATGTCGATCGCCATCTTGGCCTCGCTGTGAGTGACGCTGCGGATCTTCTGCAACGCGCGCGCCCCAGCTCCGCGGGATCGTCGTCGAGGCCGGTGGACGGCAAACCGCAGGTTGGCGGATCCCAAAGCAAGTGGTGCTCTGCCTTGAGGTGGGGCGGAACGTCGAAGGTGAGGCGCGACCGGGCGCGGAACGAGAACGCGAGGCCTCGTGAAGGAGAGGCTCGCGGATCGAAACGTCGTTGGGCTTGCGCCGTGCATGAAAGCGCCCCGGCCCCCATGCATCACGAATTGGAACGACTGTTCGCGGGGTGCCCCGACTGCCCGACGCAAGTTGAAGCTTGGGCGGAAGTGCTGCGAAGCGAGCCCTTCACGTGGTTGCTCGTTTCCATCACCCCGTTCGTGGCCATCGCGTTGATCGCGACAGCCTCGCATCGGATCGGCCGGGTTGGATCGAGCCCCGACACGAGGAAGCAATGAAGAACGCTCATCACGGCGCGATCATCGCCCCCGGAGTCCTGCTCGGTGCCGGACTGGGCGGGTTTCTCGACGGCATTCTGCTTCATCAGATCCTCCAGTGGCACAACATGCTGTCGAGCGTGCGTCCTCCGACGGATCTGGTCTCGATGAAGGTGAACATGGTTTGGGATGGGCTCTTCCACGCGTTCACCTGGGTGACCACGGTGGCCGGGGTGGCCCTCTTGTGGCGCGCCGGGCAACGTCAGGATGTGCCGTGGTCGACGAAGTCGTTCGTCGGCGGCATCGCGGTCGGCTTCGGCGCCTTCAACCTCATCGAAGGGCTCATCGATCACCACATCCTCGGGATCCATCACGTGCACCCCGGAGAGAACCAGCTCGCGTGGGATCTGGGCTTTCTGGCGTCGGGCTTGATGCTGCTCGCGCTCGGATGGGGCCTCATCCGCTCGGCGCGAGGGGAAATCGACACGCCCACGAGGCGGGGGCACCCGGCATCCTCCGAGCCTCGCGGAGCAACTGCATAGGGACGGCTGAACGATCGACACGGATCCTTGGAGCCCCCATTAAATCGACGGATAACCGGTCCGGTGCGTCTTGAGCTCGCGAGCCTCCGGGGCGAGGCATGAGCATGGCCACCGCGGATGACGTCGTAAGCGGCGCCGACGTGAGCCGCCGAGAGATCACGTTCGACGGCGCCGTCTTCAAGCTGTTCGCGGATGGGGGCGTCTGGCGAACCATCGACCCGGCTACCAGCGCGGAGCTCTGGTTCCGGCCGGTGCGGCGTCCTCATCGAGCCGACTTCTGGTTCGTCGGCGAGCCGCTCAAGGCTCGCTTCTTGTGCGCGCTCTGGTGCGGCGCTTGCGAACGCGCCGGCGTCGATCCGCGCCCCCCCGAACGGTCCGTGCCAGTCTCGGGAACGTTTCGGCGCCTCGACAGACAGCGGCCGGGGTCGTCCCGCGGGACGCCCGGTCGCGGCAAGGCATCCTAGCTGCGAGGGCACGCGGCGGTCTCGGACGACGACGTCGACGCGGTCACCCAGTATGTCGTCGCGCTGCGGGAGTCGGGCAGCGACACGGCGTCGGAGGACGTCGAGAACTGAGGCGCCTCAGCTGACGAGCTCGCCGAGCTTCGAGGCCAGGTCGTCCTTGGTGAACGGCTTACGCAAGAGCGCTCTCCCGGGGGCGCTCCGCTCGGCCATGATGCCCTGAGGATTGGCAGTGATGAACAGGACTCTCAGGTCCGGCCGGCGCTCCTGGAGCTGGTTGGCCAGCACCGTGCCCATCATCCCGGGCATGACGATGTCGGTGACGAGTAGCCGAAACGCTCCCTGCGAATCGACGAACCGACGCTGCGCTTCCTCGCCGTTCGCCGCCTCGACCACCTCGAGGCCGAGCTCCTCGAGATACTTGTGGACGGCCATCCGAATGGCAGGCTCGTCCTCGACGAGGAGCGCCTTACCGCCCAGCACACCCGGCCGACTTGGACGCTCGGGCACCACGGCCGGCGCGACGTCGCACGCCGGGAACTCGAAGGTGAACGTGGTGCCTCGACCGATCTCGCTGTCAGCCTGGACGTCCCCGCCCATCTGTCGCGTGAGCGCCAGCACGGACGCCAGCCCCAGGCCGGTTCCGCGCCCGACGCTCTTCGTGGTGAAGAACGGCTCGAAGATCCGCCGCAGCGTCGCCTCGTCGATCCCTGCACCGGTATCGGTCACGCGCATACGCACGTAGCGCTCGGCCTCGCGAACGCCCCGAAGCTCGCTACTGGAAACGATCGACGTCTCGATGCGCAGCTTGCCCCCTTGGGGCATGGCGTCTCGTGCGTTCGCGCCGAGGTTCATCAGGATCTGTTCGAGCTGTGACGTCTCCGCGAGTACGAACGCGTCCGGAGCTCGTAGGTCGACCTCGAGGGTGACGTTCTCGGTGAGGAGATGCGTCAGAAGCCCGACGACCTCTCGGACCATTGCGTCGAGCTCGTGCGCGTTGCTCGCCGCGGCGTCGCGGCGAGCGAACGACATCAGCCTGCCGGCGACCGCTCCGCCCCGCCTAGCGGCGCGCACGATCCGGCTGACGTATTCGCGCACATCGCTGGGCGTCGAATCCTCGGCCAGCGCCATCGTCGCGAGCCCGAGCACCGCCTGAAGCACGTTGTTGAAGTCGTGCGCCACCCCGCTCGCGAGCGATCCGATGGCCTCCATCTTTTGCGCCTGGCGGAGTTGCTCTTCGAGCTCACGCTCGATGGTCGCGTCGTGCACCACACCAACCGTCTTCAGCACCTCGCCCTCACGGTCGAGCACGGGATACGCACGATGGCGCAGGAACCTGACGGAGCCCTGGCGTGAGACCCGGTAGCCCACGTCGAACATGCGACCCTCGGCGAGAAGCCTCGCTTCGGCGCGCATGAGCCGCGCTCGATCCTCACGGTCGATCATGCTCATCCACCCCGAGCCCGTCTGGAGGACGGTGTCGGCCGACGCGCGGAACATGTCCTCGAAGGCCGGGCTCAAGTACGAGAATTTTCCGTCGCGCTCGCGGACATAGAAGACGTCGTCGATCGCGTCGGCGATCTGGCGAAAGCGCTCCTCGCTCTCGTGGAGCCTACGCTCCGCCTGCCGGAGCGCCGACAGATCGATGATCACGCACCGGCAGGTCAGCCCGCGGCGCCCTTGTGCCGGCACCGCGACCGCCTCGATGTGGGCCCTGATGATCCGGCCGGAGGCGGCCTGCAGATCGAAATCGTCGCTTTGCTTCTCCGTCGACCGCGTCACATTCATCAAGAACCGGTGATAGCGATCGGCTTCATCCGGAAAGAGGTAGGTCGAGAGTGGACGTCCGACGAGCCTTGCGCGGCCGACGCCGAGGAGCTGCGCGGTCGTCAGGTTGGTCTCGACGATCCGCCCCACAGAGTCGAGCGTCACGTAGGCGACCGGGGCGAGATCGTAGAGCTCGTAATAGCGATCCCGGCTCTCTTCGAGCTCCAGGTGAGCGCGTCGAAGCTCGTCGTTCTGCATCTCGAGCTCGACGCGGTGCACCTCGAGCTCATGGTGGAGCTCGGCGGGACCCAAACCGGGAGCGGTCTTGTGGCGCGGTACTGCGGCCTCGGCCGTCCGTCGAAGCTCGGTCGCCGAAATCGTCCTCGCACGAGACTTCACTACCCCCACTGCCGCGCTCCTCTCTGGCCGTCGGCCCTCCGATTCGTTGGACCCCGAACGTTCGCGAGACCTACCGGTCTAGACCGGTGCGACCGCCTCATCAAGCGCCGTTTGCCGAGGCATTTCGCCTCGAGTGAGCCACGGAACGGCTACCGACATGGCAGTGAACTTGCTGATGCTCCATGAGCGCTTCGACGTTCCCCCAGGAGAGGATCATCGATCATGAACACTTCGATCAGGCATGGTTCTCAAGTACCCGCGATGGATGCTCTTCTGGCGGATCTCGTCGGCGAGCTCTTCCAAACCGAACGGTCGGCGACCCTCCACTGCGCGCGGGAAGCGAAGCGCTACGCCGACGCGCCCCCGGCGCTGGCGCTCCGCGAAGTGGCCGGCCACGCTCGCTATGCGCTTGCCGAGCTCGAAGCGATGACCAAGGCAGGGGAGCTCCGCGCGCGACCGTGGAGCAAGGTCCTCGGCCAAACGGTCGGTGCCGGTCTATCCCAGCTCAGAGCGACGATCCTCGATCGCATCGTCGATCGCGAGCGCTCGTATCGAGCGACCCTCCTCGGGATGCGCCACGGCGTGGACCTCGTCCGGCTCGTCGAGTACGTGGCGCTGGCTGCCGGACGGCACGTGCTCGCAGCGTGGTGCTCCGCTTGGCTGGAGAAGCGCGAGCCGCTCGTCGAGCGCGCCGCTGACGAGTTGATCTGGTTCGCGGAGAATCCCTCGGTCGCCCGCCGTACCCCTCGAAGGCTGCGCTCCGCGCCGGCCTGATGGCGACCGATCATCTCTTTCGATCGCTCGCACACGACGTTCACGAAGGCGCAATCGCCGTCGTACTCTCGGGGAGCCCTTCAGGCCATGACCTGAGGCGAGCCGTGCAGCACGGGCGGATCGGCGGAATCTCGGTCGAGGAGCTCGCCGAGGACCGCGGCGAGGTCCTGCTTGTTGAACGGCTTGCGCAGGAAGCCCCGATTGGTGAGCGATCGTTCGGCGACGATGCTCTGGGGATTGGCGGTCATGAAGAGGACCCGCAACGACGGCGAGCTGGCTTGAAGCAGCCCCGCGAGGACCGTCCCCAACATGCCGGGCATCACCACATCGGTGATGAGCAGCCGGATCGATCCTTTTGCCTCGGAGAAGCGCCGGCGGCCTTCTTCGCCGTTGGAGGCTTCGATGACCTCGAGCCCCAGCTCCTCGAGGTACTGCCGAATGGTCATGCGAACGACGGGCTGGTCCTCGACGAGGAGCACCTTGCCGATCATGAGCTCCAGCGTGGGCGCCGGAGCATCCGGGGCGTCGCCGCCGTCGGCCATCGGAAGGTCGAGGACGACGGTGGTTCCCTTGCCCGGCTCGCTCTCGACGCGCACGGAGCCACCATGCTGCTGGACGACCGCTTGGACGGACGCGAGCCCCAGGCCCGTCCCTCTGCCCGCCGTCTTCGTAGTGAAGAACGGCTCGAAGATCCGCGCACGCGTCGCGGCATCCATTCCGCAGCCTGTATCACTGACCTCGAGCCGGACGCGATCGCCTTCTACCGAGGTGCGAATGACGAGCTTTCCCCCGTGCGGCATCGCGTCTCTCGCGTTGGCAGCGAGGTTCATCAGGATCTGTTCGAGCTGTGCAGCGTCCGTCTTCGCCACGGCGCCCGCGGCGTCGAGCAAGAGCTCGACGTTCACGTCCTCCGTCAGCAGGTGCGTCAAGAGGCCCGCCACCTCTTGCACCATCGCATCGACCTCCTGGAAGCAGCCGACGGTCTTTCCGCGTCGCGCGAACGACGTCAGCCGGCTCGCCACCGCCCCTCCGCGCCGGGCCGTTCGAACGACGGCCTCGACGTGCTCGCGGACCTCGCTCGGTCTGGCGTCCTTCTTCAGGGCCATCCAGCCGAGCCCGATGATGCTCTGCAGCACGTTGTTGAAGTCGTGCGCCACGCCGGTCGCCAGCGTACCGATCGCTTCCATCTTGTGAGCATGACGGAGCTGTTCCTCGAGCTCGCGCTCTAGTGTCACGTCGTGCACGATGCCGACGGTACGAGCGACCTTGCCGTCTCGATCGAGCACCGGGTACGCGCGGTGCCGAACGAACCGCACCTCATCGCGACGGCGGATCCGGTAGCTCACGTCGAAAGACTTGGCGTCGGAGAGCAGCGTCGCCTCGGCGGCGCGCAGCTGCTCGCGATCGTTCGGATCGACGGAGGCGAGCCATCCGGACCGAGACTCGTAGAGGGCGTCGGCGGCGACGCCAAAGGTGCGTTCGAACGGCGGGCTCACATAAGAGAAGCGGCCGTCGCGCTCGCGCACGTAGAAGACGTCGTCGACCGACTCGGCGAACTGGACGAACCTCTCCTCGCTCTCGCGAAGCCGATCCTGAGCTTCGCGTAGCGCAGAGAGATCGACGATCACGCAGCGGCACGTGAACGGCCGGTTGGGTCGCGCCGGCACACCAATCGCTTCGATGTGCGCTCGAACGACCCGCGCGTCGAGGGTATGAATCTCGAAGTCCTCGCTCTGCTTCTCGGTCGACGCAAGCACGCGCTTCAAGAACCGGTGCAGTCGATCGGCCTCGGGCAACGGTAGGAACGCCGAGAGCGGTCGTCCGAGCAGCCGACCCCTGGTTACGCCAAGAAGACCGGCCGTCGTGAGGTTGCACTCGACGATTCGCCCGGTCGCATCCAGCGTGACGTAGGGAACCGGGGCGAGATCGAAGAGCTCATAGTAGAGGTCGCGGCTCTCTTCGAGCTCGGCCTGCGTCCGACGAAGCTCCTCGTTCTGCATCTCGAGCTCGACCTGATGCACTTCGAGCTCGTGCTGCAGCTTGCTGTTTCGGAGCCCGACGCCCGACTTGCGCGCGCCAATCGATGCTTCTGCGGTCTCTCGCAGACCTGTGGACGAGATCATTCTCTCGCGACCATTCATGTCGAGCCCCCCATCACCGAGCCTAGGACAACCAGCGCTGGTCGTGTACTGGGCGCACTGACTTTTTGTTGGCGATTTCTTCAGACGCGGCGGTGCGATTCGCCACGCGTGGCGCATCGCCACATCGGTCGCGCCATGGGGCACGTGCATTGCGAGCTCGATGAAGCGGCACTTTCGCCGTCAAAAAGGAACGTTCCATGTCCCCCACCCTCCGGCCACTCGATCAGCAGGTCATCGTGGTCACCGGCGCATCCAGCGGAATTGGCCTCGCGACAGCGATCACCGCGGCTTCGCGAGGCGCCCGCGTCGTGCTCGCAGCCAGAAGTGAGCACACGCTCGCCGACGTCGTTCGGCGCATCCAAGGCCAGGGAGGCCAAGCCCTGTTCGTCGCCGCGGACATCGCCGACCGCCGGCAAGTAGAGGCGGTCGCCGACGCCGCCATTCAGCACTTCGGACGGATCGACACGTGGGTGAACAACGCAGGCGTGGCGATCTATGGAAAGCTCGAGGAGGTCGGCGACGACGACAGCCGCCGCCTCTTCGACGTGAACTTCTGGGGCGTCGTGAACGGCTCGCTCGTGGCGCTGCCCCACTTGAAGCAGCGTGGCGGAGCGCTCATCAACATCGGAAGCGAGGTATCCGAGGCGGTGATTCCTCTTCAGGGCATGTACTCGGCTTCGAAGCACGCGGTGAAGGGCTTCACCGACGCGCTTCGCATCGAGGTCGAGGAGCTGGACAAGGCGCCGGTCTCGATCACCCTCGTGCAACCGACGGCCGTCGACACGCCCTATCCGCAGCACGCGAGAAACTACATGCAGAAGGAGCCGAAGCTCCCCGACCCGCAGATCGATCCCCAGCGTGTCGCCGATGCCATTCTCGATGCAGCCTGCCACCCTCGGCGCACGGTCAAGGTCGGAGCGATGGCTCACGTCAATACGGCGGTCGCCAAGGTCGCGCCGTCGATCGGCGACAAGCTCTCGGCGAAGCAGGCCGATCGTCAGCAGTACGACGAGCCGCCTCGTGACCCCGAGGGAACGCTCAACAAGCCCGGCGAAGAAGGCCGCATCAAGGGGACCGGTCCTTTGCAAAAGCGGGCCGGCGAGCGCCCGGCGCCAGCGCGATGATGCCGTGCTCGGTCGCCTCGATCTCCACCTCGATGGGTGGCTCGATGTCCTGCAGGTCCTGCCGGTCCTTGGGCCAAGCGTCGTCGTCGATGTGCACGTCGCGACCGAACCAGCGCGCCTTCACCAAGCGAGCCGTCCGAACGATGGTCTCGAGCTCCGAGTGCCGCTCGTCCTTCCGGTCCTCGAGGTGGCTCTTGAGCTCCTCGCGATGCCACGCAGGGACGAGCGCGACGTGGAAGACGTCGTCCGCCGCGTCCTTGTCCGGCGCGAGCTCGAGGCGCGGGCCTACCGAGGGAATGCTGAGGACGGCAACGAGGAGGAACTCGCCGCGTACCTGCTTGCCGTCCAGCCAGATCTCGGCGTGCGAGGCAGGCTGGGTGCGCGCGTGCGCGAGGAGCCCCTCCAGATCCTTTCGCAGCTTCGCCGCGCGTCCGCGCGCTCGATCGTCGTCCCCGCTGGACGCGTCGTCGGCGTCTCGCATCGTTCGGGCGAAGAGGCCAAACCCGACGCCCTCGACGAAGTGCTTCTCTCCCCACGGGCCGCGAGCGACGCCGAGCACCACCCGAACCCGGCGGCACGACGCGAACGAGGCTACGAGCGGCTCGAGCTCTCCTACCGACCCGAGCGCTCCGGCGATGTTGTTCGCGGTGCCGGTGGGCAAGACCGCCATCGGCAGGTTGCGTCCCGCGAGCTCCAGAGCGACGCGCTTGACCGTCCCGTCGCCGCCGGCGACGACCACCATTTCGGAGCCGCTGTCGAAGCAGCTCTTCCAGTCTTCCTTGGTCGTCCGGTAGCTCGCTTCATAGCCGTACTTCGCGAGCAGGCCGATGAGCTGCTCTTTGGTGGCGTCGCCGGGACCGGCTCCCGGGCTGTGGATCAAGCAGACCTTCACGTGTCACCTCGCCCCATCGCGTCGGGCACGCCTCGCGCATGGTGGATCGGGCATGAAACTTCTCATCTGCAACGACGACGGCATCTACAGCCCCGGGCTCTCGACGCTCGCAAAGGTGGCGAGCCGCTTTGGCGACGTGCGCATCGTGGCGCCCGACGTTGAGCAATCATCCATGGGACATGCCATCACGGCGGCGCGACCGCTGCGGTACCGCCGCACACCCATCAAGGGGTTCGACGCCTACCGCGTGAACGGCACGCCGGCCGACTGCGTCGCGCTCGGAGCCCACCATTGGGAGCATGTCGACGTCGTCCTCTCGGGCATCAACCTGGGAACGAACCTCGGCAACGCGATGTGGCATTCCGGCACGCTCGCGGCGGCAAAGCAGGCCACCTTGCTGGGTCTACGCGGCATTGCGCTGAGCACCCCCGTCACGGACGAAGAGCCCGACTTCGAAGCGCTCGAGCCGTGGGTCGAGAAGGTCCTGGAGCTGCTCTTGCCCGACAAGAACCTTCACCTCGTGAACGTGAACATCCCGGAGAAGCCGAAGGGTCTTCGCTGGACTCGTCAATCGGTGCGCCACTACGACGGTGAGGTGCGGCCCGGCAAGGATCCGATGGGCCGCGAGCACTTCTGGCTGACGGTGCGCCCACTCGAGGCCGTGGACGAGGGAACGGATCGCTGGGCAGTGCAAGAGAGCTACGTCTCGCTCACGCCGCTGCGCCTCGATCTGACCCACGAGGCCGAGCTCGCGATGGCGATGACTCGTCACCCGCAGTGACGCGGCGCAATCAGGCGGCGAGCTTCCGCCAAGTGGCCTGCGTGATCGATTGCTTCGTTCTCAAGAAGTCGGCCCAAGGGTCGACCTTCAGCGTTTCGAGGCGGCTCATCATCGATCGCAGGTTGAAATCACGCGGATGCGCGCCGGCCTCGAGCTCGTCCCAGGTGATTGGCGCAGCGACGGGAGCGCCCCTCCTTGCCCGTGTCGAATAGGGTGCGACGGCCGTCGCCCCTCTGCCATTGCGGAGGTAGTCGATGAAGATCTTCCCCGTGCGTTGCGCCTTCGCCATGTTCGCGGTGTAGCGCTTGGGATCGCTCGCGACGATCGTCGTCGCCACCCCGTGCGTGAAGTCTTTGAAGTCGTCCCACGACGTGCGTCGGACGATTGGGAAACAAACGTGGATGCCCTTGCCTCCGGTCGTCTTCACCCAGCTCTTCAAGCCGAGATCTTCCAGCACCGCGCGCACCTCGAACGCCGCGCGGACCACCGAACGCCAGGGGAGCGCTTCATCCGGATCGAGATCGATGACCGCAGCGTCGGGCCGCTCGACGTCGTCGATGTGGCACCCCCAGGTGTGGAGCTCGAGCGAGCCGAGCTGCGCGACGGCGAAGAGGCCGTCGCGATCGCCGACCGCCATGTACTCGCCGATCGTTCCGTCGTCTTCGCGAATGGGGACGCCGATGATGGCCGGGTCCAGCCCGCGTTTTACGTGCTTTTGATAGAAGCAATGCTTCGCCGCGGCGACCTCGCCGGCGTCGCGGCGGCTCGGCGTTTGGTGCACGCGCGATGAGCCCCGCGGCGCTCCATTCGGGCAGCGCACGAGCGTCAGCGGACGATTTTGGAGGTGGGGGAGCATGTAGGGCTCGACGATCGCGTAGTACGCGATGAGCGCCCCCTTGGTGAGGCCGTCGGGGAAGAGAACCTTGTCGAGGTTGGTGAGCTTCACCGACGTCGGGATCTGCGCGACGAGCCCGCTCAAGTCGGTGCTCGCCGCCTGCGATCGTTTGGCTCGGGGGGCCGGAGCCCGCTTCTTCTTCGCCTTCTTCGCGCGGCCTTCCTCCGAGCTCCACGACCGATCGGCGTCGCTCGCGATGGCGTCCATCGAGCGCCCCGAAACGACGCTCGTGAGCTCGACATCCACCGGCTCTCGCCCTTTCACCGCCTCGGCATCCTTGCCCTTGAAGAGGAGCCAGCTCTCGTTCTTCTCTCTCGCCCGCGGCCTCGTTCGGACGAGGTGCCACCGGCCGCGCAAGCGCTCGCCATGCAGCGTGAAGACGAGGTGTCCCTTCTCCAATCCTTCACGTGGATCCTCGTTCGGCTCCCAGCTGCCGCGATCCCAGAGCATCACGGTGCCGCCGCCGTACTCGCCTTCCGGGATCACGCCCTCGAACGAGCCGTATTCGATCGGATGGTCCTCGGTCCGCACCGCGAGCCGGCGCTCCTTCGGCGACAAGCTCGGCCCCTTGGGAACCGCCCAGCTCAAGAGGACGCCGTCGAGCTCGAGGCGAAAGTCGTAGTGCAGCCTGCTCGCGTCGTGCTTCTGGATCAGGTACCCAAAGCCTTTGACCCTTCGTTTCGCTTTGCCACGTGGCTCGGGCGTGACGAAAAAATCGCGCTTTTTACGGTAGGTCGCCAGCTTGTCCTTCGATCGGGACATGCTGGTCGTCAAAAGCAACTGGGGTGCCGGCCTCGCCACACCCAGCTCTCGACGCCGCGACGTCTCAATGTGGCAGCTTGCCGCGCGACGCCAAGAATTCCTGCTTGCTGACGCAGTCGCACCCGACGGATTCGGTCCCACGGACGCGCCGGAAGCATCCTTCGGCGCCGACTGGGCGTACGTCTGCCGCAAGGCAGGTAGCCAGCGTCGAGGCGATCGCGAGCGCAGCCAGGCCCTGCGTCGTCACGCGACGCTTGAAGGCGTCGTCGAGCGCAGCCAGCGCGGCGTCGATATCTCCTCGGAGGAGGACCTGCTCTTGGTTGGCGCTGCGATAGGTCGACGCACCGGGCGCGGGTGCCCAAGACGCGTCGCCGAGCCCCACGTCCACACACGCCTTCGACTCCGTCGCGTGCTCCCCTGCCTCTTCGAGCGGTCGCGTGAGCGCCAAGCGACGGAGAGCCGTCATGCCCCGCTTGTCCAAGATGGCGAGCAGCGCACCGCCGAGCACACACGCGATCCCCACTGCGAGAACGGCCGACGCCTGTTGCGGCGCCGATACACGACGCACACAGCCGCCGGCGATCGCCGGAAGCCCGGCGAGGGTCGTGACGGCGATCGCCGAGAATGTCGTACCCCAGATCGTCCGCCGATCGGCATCCGCGACGACCGAGCCGAGCCGGGCGCGCGCCGCGCTTCGACCCGCGCCCAGCACCGTCGTGCAAGCAGGCACGAACCCGAGTGAGAGCACGCCCCCGCCGAGCGCAAAAGGCAAGATGCCGTCGGCGCCCCAGGCCTCGACGCCGAGGACAGACCCCACCACGATGCCCGCGGCGACGACCACGACGCCGACGCGAACGGTCGCCTTCTCGCGAAACATCGGATCGTGAAGGACTCGCCATCGGCGCAGGACGATCCCGACGACGGCTCCTAGGAAGGCGCCGGTTCCCCCCGCCCAAACGAGGCTCGCACCCTGTGCGCCGACGCGGACCACCGACACCGCCGTGAGGGTAAAGACCGTCGCGGCGAGCCCGACGAGCGCAAAAGGCAGCACGAGGCTCGGCATCCGAGCATGCTCTTCGGGCTCCACGAAGGGCGTTGGACAAGCCCTGCCGCCCGAGGTTCCCCGTTTCCAACGGCGCGACGGTCAAGGTAGAGAAGAGGTGATGACGAGCGGTCGGGACTCGGATCTCAAGACGATGATCGCCGAGCTCGAGGCCGAGCTCTCGGCCGCGGACCCGGCGAAGCGCGCGACGATCGAGGCGCAGATCGACTCGCTGCGCCGATCGCTGTCGATGGCGGCCACCGCGAAGCCGTCGCTCGCAAGGGTGGCTCGCCCCGAGCTCTCCCAAGAGGCTCGCGAGATCTTCACCCCCGAGCCCGCGGCCCAGGTGCCCACGTGGCTCCCGGATATGATCACCCGTGACCAGGTGACCGAGGCGACCGTCCGATGTCCCGCGGGCGCGCGCGTGTACGTCACCGAGACGTCGGTCGGCTGCGCGATCCCCAACGACATCGGCGGCGCACCGATCTGGCACGGCCTCACGCTCAGCTTTTACCGATCGAAGCGGCTTCAGTCGCAGCGCTTCTACGAAAACGGAAGGCTCCGCTGGTCGGTCGAGTATCACCCGACCGGGGGTCGCGCGAGCGTCGGCTTCTTCGTCGATCGCGAGCTCAAGGTGCATCGCGAGCACGGCCTTCACACGAGCTACGCGCCCGGCGGCGCCGTCTGCGCGCAAGTCATGTGGTCGAACGGCGTGCGGCACGGCTGGACCAAGCTGTGGGAGGACGACGGCTATCCCGTCGGCGCGACCCTCTACGATCAGGGTCGCGCGATCGAGCATGTGCTCGCCGACGGAACGCGTCGCGTGGACCGCCGCTGAGCGAGCTCACCGGTCACTTCGCGCGGGCGTAGATCGCTCTCCAATCCTGCTTCATGTCCACGACGACCCAGCCGCGCGCGCCCGCTTCATCGAGTCCGCGGTAAAGCTTCCCGATCTTGGAATCGCGGTCGTACGCCCATTCGCGAGCGGCGTCCGTGTGATGGATCAAGACGCCCAAATGGGGGCCCTCTCGTGAGGTCGCCCATTCGAGCATCTGGAAGTCGCCGTCCGAGTTGCCGAACGCCAAGATCGGGCGGCGGCCGATCGCCGCCTGAATGCCGGCTGGCTTTCCCGGGCCGTCGTCCACGAGCTCGACGTCGGCCTCTTTGACGATTGACGGCTTTCCTTCGCGAGGTTCGTACACGAGCTTGCCGCGGCTTCCGATGATGCGCTCGCGAGGAATGCCATAGACCTTCTCGGCCCACGGGCGCATGAACTCGACGCCGCCGCCCGACACGATGAACGTCTTGAAGCCGCGAGCGTCGAGGTAGCGAAGGACCTCGAGCATCGGCTGGTAGGTGAGCTCGGGATAGGGAACCCCGAGCGTCGGGTGGCGCGCCGTCTCGATCCAGTTCCGCACAGTCCGCTCGAAATCGTCGGTCGTCATTCCGGCGTGCGTGGCCGCCAAGAGCTCCGCCGCTCCCTGGGGTCCGGTGGCCGCGAGCGCCTCGAGATCGCCGTCGATCGCAGCTCGCAGCGCCGGCCGCTCCTGCCACTGCGGGTGCACGGGAGCCAGCTCTTTGATGCGATCGAGCGCGAACGCGAGCTCGACGTACATCGGCTGCTCGCCCCAGAGGGTGCCGTCGTTGTCGAAGACAGCGATCCGCTCCTCCGGCGGCACGTACTCCGCGCCTTGATCCGCGGTCACCCGCTCGACGAAGTCGAGGAGCGCGCGCTTGCTCGATCGGTCGTTCCACGAGGGCAGCGGATCCCTGTGGACGGTCGCTTCGATCGCTTCGGCCGGGGTCCCGTCCCCTACGAGTGCCTCCGGCAGGATTTCCGGCACACAGCCCGCCGCGCCACAGAAGGTTAGCAGCGCCACGCCGAGAGCTCGCCCTACCATCGAGCACAAACTCGAGCAAGCCACGCGCCACTCCGGGTTAGGATGCCGGCGCCATGACGACCACAGCAGTAGACACCCAAGTGGCCGCCGACGCTTCGAAAGCCGGCTTTCCGCGCGGCATCCCGTTCATCGTCGGCAATGAGGGCGCCGAGCGCTTCAGCTACTACGGGATGCGCGCCATCCTCTACACGTACCTGGCGTCGCTCTACGTCCACTTCGTGTCGGAGAACCTCCTCAGCAAGGCGGACTCCGACGCGGCCAAGGCCAAGGCGACGGCGGTGGCCCACCTGTTCATGGCCGGCGTCTACGCCTTCCCGATGATCGGAGCGATTCTTGCGGATCGCCTGCTCGGCAAGTACCGGGTCATCTTCTTCGTCTCGATCATCTACTGCGCTGGGCACGCCGTGCTGGCCGTGGCGGGGCGCCTCGCCGAGATGAAGAACTACGAGGGCGCCGAGATGGGCATGTACATCGGCCTCGCCCTCATCGCCGTCGGCTCCGGCGGCATCAAGCCGTGCGTCTCTGCGAACGTCGGCGACCAATTCTCGGCCAACACTTCGCACCTCGTGTCGAAGGTGTTTCAGGCTTTCTATTTCATCATCAACTTCGGCTCGTTCTTCTCCACGATGATCACGCCGGCCTTGAACGACGCGTTCGGGCCAGAGGTCGCGTTCGGCGTCCCCGGGATCTTGATGGTGATTGCGACGATCATCTTTTGGATGGGCCGTGATCGCTTCGTCCGCGTGCCGCCCAAGCCCGGCGGGGTCATCGGCGCGCTCGACTTCTTCTCGGCGCTTCTCCTCTTCTCGCCGATCATCGCGATCATCGTCGCCGTCTTCGTGCAGGGCGATCACTACCAGGCGCCCGATCCCGCCGCGATGAGCAAGGCGCAGTTCTACGGCGAGTACCTGACCGGCTACCTCAGCCACCTGGCGACGTCGTCGTGGCACTACTTCGCTATCGCCGGCGGTCTCGTGGCGCTCGGCTTCGTGCTCTTCGGCATGCGCCAGGCGCGAGAGCAAGACGATGGATTCCTCGCCGTTCTTCTCTATTCGTTCAAGAACCGCCGTTCGCGAAAAGAGGGGCAAGGCTTCTTCGATGTCGCGCGCGAAAAGTTCGGCGAAGAGGCCGCAGAGGGCCCGCCCGCCGTCCTGCGCATCGTCCTCGTCTTCTCGATGGTGATGTTCTTCTGGGCTCTCTTCGATCAGCACGCGTCGACCTGGGTGCAGCAAGCCAAAGAGATGAACCGCGTGCTCACGGTGCCCGCATGGACGGGCAGGTTCGTCGTCGCGGCGACGATCGGCGGCGCGCTCTATGGCGGCACCTGGCTCATGATGTGGGTCTCGAACAAGAGGATTCCGGCCATCGTGCCGCGCCTCTTCTTCGGGTCGCTCGTGGTCCTCGGCGCCGGCGCGATCGGTCTCGACATCACCCAGGGCGGACAGCTGACGGTCGAGCTCAAGGCGTCGCAGATCCAGGCGCTCAACCCGCTGATGGTCATGATCATCATCCCCGCGCTCAACATCCTCGTCTACCAGCCGCTCGAGCGGCGCGGCAAAGCGCTCAAGCCGCTTCGCAAGATGGCCGTCGGGATGTTCCTCGCCGCCGGCGCGTTCGCCATTGCAGCTTTGCTCCAGGCGCGGATGGAGACGGCAGCTGCCGCCGGGGCCAAGGTCCACGTTCTCTGGCAGGTCGCCCAGTACCTCGTGATGACCACGTCCGAGGTGCTCATCTCGGTGACCGGCCTCGAGTTCGCGTACACGCAGGCGCCCCGTCGAATGAAGTCCACCATCATGGGCTTCTGGCTCCTCGGCGTGACGTTCGGCAACGTGCTCGTGGCTTTCCTCGCCCCGATGCAGAAGATCCTGAGCCTGTCGCAGTTCTTCTGGGTCTTCACCGGCTTGATGGTGGGCGCGGCGATCGTCTTCACGATTCTCGCCTCGTTCTACAAAGGCAAGACGTACCTCCAGGCCGCGGAGAAGCACTGACAGCATGGAACTGTCGCCGCGGCGGCGCGTACCATAGCCACCACCCATCGATGGCGACGACGACGACGTTCTGCCGCATCTGTGAGGCGCTGTGCGGGCTCGAGGTCGACGTCGAGAACGGCGACGTGGTCGACATCCGGCCCGACGCTAGCCACGTCGCGACGCGCGGCTTCGGCTGCCTCAAGGGCCTGAGGCAGCACAAGATGTATGCGTCGCCCGATCGCCTCCTCTACCCCGAGGCCCGGACCGGCGACAGCTGGCGCCGCGTGACTTGGGACGACGCGATGCGAGGCATCGGCGACAAGGTGCGCGACATCAAGCGGCGGCACGGCCCCGACTCGATCGCCATGTACGTCGGGACGGCTGCCGGCTTCTCGGTGCTGCACCCGATCTTCGCTCAGGGTTTCATGACCGGGTTGGGCTCGCGAAGCATGTACTCGTCGGCGACGCAGGACTGCGCGAACAAGTTCGCCGTCTCGCGCGAGATGTACGGCTTTCCCTTCACACTGCCTTTCCCCGACGTGCGCCGGACCAAGTGCTTGATCGTGGTGGGCGCAAATCCGGTCGTCTCGAAGTGGAGCTTCCTCCAGGTGCCGAATCCGCCGCAGCACCTGAAAGAGATCGTCGCTCGCGGCGGCAAGGTGTGGGTGATCGATCCGCGCCGCACCGAGACGGCCAAGGTCGCCGGCGAGCACGTCTTCATTCGCCCCGACACCGATGTCTTCTTCTATCTCTCCTTCTTGAACGAGCTCATCGCGCGCGGCGCGGTGGATCGGGCGCGCCTCGCCGAGCACGCCACGGGCTTCGATCGCGTCGCCGAGATCGCGAAGGCCTGGCCGCCCGAGCGGACCGCCGAGATAACGCGCATCGCGCCCGAGGTGCTGCGTACGATTGTCTCTGACTACGTCGCGGCCGACGGCGCCGCGCTCTACTCGTCGACCGGCGTGAACATGGGGTCGAATGGCTCCCTCTGTTACTGGCTGCAAGAGGTCATCAACCTGGCGAGCGGCAACCTGGATCGAGCCGGCGGCACGCTCGTCGGCCAAGGGCTCGTCGACTTCCCCGCGTTCGGAAAGAAGACGGGGACCTTGCTCCGCCGCGACACGTCGCGCATCGGCGGCCTTCCCTCGGTCAACGATGCGTTCGCGGGCGGCGTCCTCGCGGACGAGATCCTCACGCCGGGGCCCGGTCAGGTGCGCGCGCTCTTCGTCACCGGCGGCAATCCGCTTCTTACGATGCCGAACGCCGGAAGGCTGAAGAAGGCGTTGTCCGAGCTCGAGCTGCTCGTCACCGTCGACATCTACAAGAACGAGACCGGCTCGCTCGCTCACTACGTATTGCCGGCGACGTCGCCGTTCGAGCGCCCCGATCTTCCGTTCTTGTTTCCGTTGATGCTGGGCCTCCAGGCGAAGCCTTATGTGCAGGCCACGCCGGCGCTCGTAGCGCCGAAGGGCGAGCAGCGCGATGAGGCGACGATCTACCTCGACCTCTGCCGCGCGTGCGACGCGCCGCTCTTCGGATCGCGCGCCGCGCAGCTCACGCTCGGCGCGCTCCGAAAGGCGAAGGGCAGCGTCCCGCAAGAGCTCTTGCTCTCGGCGTTGCTCCGCATCACCGGCTCGGGCGGGTTCGACGCTCTGTCGAAGAAGCATCCGCACGGAAAGCTGCGCGAGGATCACGCCCCCCGAGAGTTCCTCGGCAAGCGCGTCCTCACCGACGACGGCAAGGTGAGCCTCGCGCCGGACGCGCTCCTGAAGCAAGCCGGTGAACGGCTCGACGCCGCCTTCGAGCGCGAGCGCGCGAACCGCACGCGGCTCAAGCTCATCAGCAAGCGCGCCATTACGACGCACAACTCTTGGACCCACAACATCCCGGACTTCGTCCAAGGGGACAAAGAGACGAACTATCTCTACCTCCACCCCGAAGACGGCGCGCGCCTCGGCATCGCCGACGGATCGATCGCCGACGTTGCGTCGGAGACGGCGATGGTGCGCCTCCCCGTCCGTTGGCTGAAAGATCTGATGCCCGGCACCGTAGCTTTGCCGCACGGCTGGGGGCACCAGCATGCCAAAGGCCTCAGCGTGGCTTCGAAGACCGGCGGCGTAAACGTGAACCTCCTCGCGGCAGACGGACCCGACAAGCTCGAGCGCGTCTCCGGAATGGCTCACCTCACGGGCATCGTGGTCGACGTGCGGCCCGCCGCCGGTCCGCGCGATCCGACGAGCTGGTCGGGCATCGCGCCCGGCTGATCGGCGAAGCCGAGCCGGGCACGCGTATCCCGCGTCGCGATCTCGATCGCCTCTCTCCAGAGGGCCGCGCTCGGCAGACCGTACTGCTCGAGCCCCTCATACCCTTCCATCTTCTTCTTCGTGGCTTCGAGATCCATGACCGCGCGCTTCATCGCTGGGTCGATCGACCTTCGATCGCCATGGTCGCGGTAGTGCGCGATCACGTCCCAGCCGTGCTCGGCGTGGCTCGCCTCTTCCACCGCGATGCGCAAAAGGACCCGTTTGACCTCGGCCGGAACATCGGCTCGCGACGAGAGCCGCTCCGCCACGATCGCGGAAGCGCGTTCGAGGATGCACGCGGAGACGACGCACTCCGCCGCGATGCTCTCGGGCGTCGGCGCTCGATCCGAGCTCCAGGTCGCCTCCGAAAACCTCCCGGCCGAGTAGGCTCGTCCGGCGAGCGCGAAGCACAGCTCGGCATGCTCGACCTCTTCTTGGGCGGCGCGCAGAGCACCTTGAATCAAGCGCGGAGGGGCGCCGATCGACAAGAGCTCGTTGGCGAGGTGCGTGAATGCCGCGACGCTCGCCACCTCTGTCTGTGCGTTCTTGAGCCAGCCCTCGACCGCAGCGGGCGGCATACTCGACCGATGAGCCGCGCCATCGCTCGACCTGATCTCGGGCAGCCGCTGCACGCCTCGGCGCACGAGCTGTCGACCGCGCGAATACGAAAACGACGAGAGCCCGTGCAGGAAGGTGGCGATCGGAGAGATCAACCCGAGCAAGATCGCACCGACAGCCGAGAGGGGCAGCGGCTTTCGTTCGCGGTTGGCCTTCATCCAAGCGTCGAAGCCGAACAGGATGCCCACCACGCAGAGCGGAAGCGACACCAGCCACAGGATGGCGAAGAACATCTGCGCGTCGCTCGCACCGACGTTGCCTTCGAGCGCGTGGCAACCGCCGTAGGCGACCAGCGGCAGAATGCCGATCGCCACGCCGATTCTCGCTCGCGTCCGCGCACGCTCGGCCGGCGTGCTCTCGAACACGATCGGTGGCGGCGCTGGCGCTTCGCGGTACGGATCCGGCGACGCCTCGGACATCAGCCCTGACCGTAGCCGCCGGGCGGACCATAGCCGCCACCCTGGGGCGGATAGCCGCCTTGCTGCGGGTAACCGCCCTGCTGCTGCTGCGGGTAAGCGCCCTGCTGCTGCTGCGGGTAACCGCCTTGCTGCTGCGGGTAGCCCTGCTGCGGATACCCTTGCTGCTGCTGCGGATAGCCTTGCGGCGCCGCGCCGTACCCTTGCTGCGCGCCCGCCGTCGCCCCTCCGCCTTGAAGGACGCCTGCGATGTTCTGTTTGATCTCGTCGACGCCGCCCTTCACGACCAGCCACACGATCAGAAAGAGCAGGAGCCCCGGGAGGATCCCGCTCAGCACGATGAGCAGGGTGAGCACGAGCTGCACGCCCATGCTCGGGAACGCCCAGACCAACCTCGCGCCGTTACGCGAAGGCTTGATGAGCACACCGGTCGCGGAGCCCTTGCCGACGAGCACCATGTTGGCGCGCCTCGTGTACGTGTACTGCGGCAGCGCGCCCTGGAGCCACTGCTGAAGTTGTTGTGCGTTGTTGAGCGGGAACTGGCTGGTGACGTTCACGGCCGCTAGTAGAGCACGGCGCCCACCTTCGCTCTACGGACCGAAGCAGCAGCGGAACCCGATGTTCGGTAGCAGCGTCGTTTCCAGCGCGCGCGGCGTCAGATCGATCGTGCACTCGAGGCCGTGCTCGGGCGATAGGTAAGATCCGCCGCTGAGCGCGAAAATACGATCGGGCACCGCCGCCACGTTCGTTTGTGTCGCCGTCCACTCCGCCACGTTGCCGGAGAGATCGTGAATCGGCGCCGGGCTCGAGATGCACGACGCGAGCGAGCCCGTCGCGAGCGCCGCACCGGATCCCTGATCGACGCCGTTGCACGCCGCGTCCTGGTAGGTGCTTCCGTACGGATAGTCGGTGTTCAAATCACCGCGGCACGAGAGCGTCAGCTCCGGCAGCGTGCAGAGGCGATAGCCCGGTCCTCGGGCGGCGCACGCCGCCTCAGCCTCGGCGTAGCCGCCGCCCGTCCACGGAAGGACCATCGGCTTCGAGCACGCGACCGCCTCGATGATGCCGGGGGTCCCGACCGATGCGTCGGGCCGCGAGGCCTCGTAGACGTCGACGAGGACGCCGCCGCCTCCGGGGACGAGAGCCATGTCGAACGCCGACGCCGGCAGCGCGTCATCGACGAAGCCGTTGCAGTCGTTGTCCACGCCGTCGCATGCCTCTGCCATGGCGACGCCGGGATCCGGCGGCGCCGACAGATCGCACGCCGTGAGGTGCGGATCGAGCGGGTCACAGACCACGAGGCCGTAGTCCTTGCAGGGACCGATGCCCGCGTCCTCGCACGTGGTTCCCAGCTCGACGAACCACTCGTCGATGTCGCCGTCGCAGTTTCCGTCGATCCCGTCGCAGAGCGACTCGGTGGTCACCACGAACCCCTGCGGGGTCACTTCGACCATCGCCGGGTAGTTGCAGGTCCAGCCGCCGCCATTGCAAACGACCTGCGTCGACTCGCAAGGGGTGCCGGGCGTGAGGTTGCAGAGGTTCTGCGGGATGGCGAGGTCGCTGTCGGCGGCGTCGATGAGACTGTCACAGTCGTTGTCGATGCCGTCGCAGAGCTCGCCCACGATCGGATTCGGGACCGGGCAGCTGTATTCGCAGCCGTTCGCGGGATTGCCGTCGATGTCGTACTGACCTTCGAGGCATGCCTGAATGATGCATTGGCCCTCGAGGCATTGGGGAATCGCGCCGGCGAGATCGCATTGTTTGCCGCACTCGCCGCAGTTCTCGAGCGTGGACTGCGTGTCGCCACAGTCCATGTTGCCCCCGATTCCGCTCTCGGTGGTCGTCGTGAACGAGCCGGTCGACCCGCCTTCTCCGGTGCCGCCACCCTCGGCGGCCCCACCGTTCGCGCCCTCACCGCAACCGCTGAAGCAATAGGCCGTGATGTCGCAGCCCGACGCGACGAGCGCGCCGAGCGCGGCAACGGGAGCGACAAGCGCGGTGATTGTCCTTCTCATCGGCGCACCTCGCCGTCGCGGCCGCGACGGCCGCGCGCGCCGAGGAGACCGACGAGCGCGAGCGCGAGCCACGCCGCGCCGCTGCCGCCGGAGGTGTTGCATCCACCGCCCCCGGTCGCGAGACCGAAGTTGGCGTCGGGATCGACGCCGCCATCGGCAGCGCCATCGCCCGAGCCACCGCTCGTGGTCGGCGGTGCTCCGCCTTGGCCCGAGGTGGTCGTGCCGGTTTGGCCCGCGCTGCCGCCGGCCCCACCTTCGCCGCCGATGCAGACGCCGTCCTCGCAGGTGGCGCCCGGCGGGCACTCGATGTCGTCGCAGGTGACCGGGAAGCAGAAGCCGTCGACGCACGCGAAGCCCGCAGCGCACGGGAACTCGCCCGTGTCGCACGGAACGACGCACGTACCCTCGATGCATTGTGTGCGGCCCGGACACTCGGCGAAGTCGTCGCCGACGCCGTCGCAGTCGTCGTCGAGACCGTTGCAGATCTCGGGCTTGGGACCGATCGCGCCGAAGCAAAGCGGGCCGGCGTTGATGCAGATGACCGTGCCCGGCTGGCACGGTGGCTCATCGTTCGGCGGTACCGGCTCTTGGCAGGGAACGCCGTAGATGCCGGGCTGGTTCATCTCGACGTCCGCCTCCTCGTCGACGGCGAAGTCGCAGTCGTTGTCGACGCCGTCGCAGATCTCCGGGCTCGGAACGCAGGTCGGACAGGGAAGCGGCAGCCCCATGTCGTCCTCGTCGACCATGCCGTCGCAGTCGTCGTCGAGGCTGTTGCAGATCTCGGTCCCGGGCGCCTGTCCGGGGTTCGTTATCACGCACTCCGTACCGCTGCCGTCGGCGCTGCACTCGAGCTGACCGGTGCCCATGCACACACCGAGCTCGCCGTCGGTGCAGGGCAGGCCGAGCTCGGGGAAGTCCTCGTCGACGAGGGTGTCGCAGTCGTCATCGAGACCGTTGCAGAGCTCGAAGACCTGGTTCTGACCGATGATCGTCGCGAGCGCGTTGGCGAGCTCTTCTTTGGTGCTGACGAAGAACGCCGAGCCCGTTCCGCCGGCCGCGGCGATCGCGTTGAGCTGCGCCTGCTCCGATGCGAGCACCGAAAAGCCGATGACATAGGTCTGCACCTGCTTGCCCGAAATGCCGCTCGAGAGCGCAGCAGCGGCGCCGACGGGATCGCCTTCGCAGCTCTCGGCACCGTCCGTGAGGAGGATCGTGGAGTACGACCGGCAAGCCTTCGCCGAGTCGCACGAGATCACCGGCGTGAGGTAGTCGTACGTCGCCTCGAGCGCGCCGCCGAGCGGCGTCGGACCCGTGCCGCGGAGCTCGCAATCGCCGTTGGGGCAATGGTTGCCCTCTACGGTTCCGGCGTCGAAGGCCGCGTCCGGATCCTCGGTCCCGTCGAGCCACGAGAGATAGCGATTGATGTTCTCGTCGAAGCCGACGACGACCTGCGCGCCTCGACGCGGCGGACCGCAGGAGCCCGCGTAGTTGATGCAATCGCTCGTGGGCGGGTCCTCGACGCCCTCGGGGGCCCAATCGATCTCGATGTTGCCGGTGAAGTCGGAAGTGTTCGGATACCCGGCCGCGGGATAGATCTGCGACAGGACGCAGGTGTTGCCCGGATACGCCGAGGGATAGAGAGGCGGCAGGTTGTTCGTCGGATCGTCGTACGAGCAGCAGCTCGAAGCGCACTCGAAGTTCGACGCGGTCTGGCAGCTGCGGTTCGCGCCGACGTCCTGATAGTAGCGCGCCAGCGCGTAGTCACTCTCCGGGAACGCCGAGATGACGTCCGAGAGCGCGTCCTTGGCGATGAAGAGGCGAGAGTTGTTGCCCGCCAGGGCGTCGGCGTCGCTCGCGGTGTCGATGCCCGGATAGTCGGCGGAGCCGTCTCCGAAGGTCGGATAGCCGACGAGGTCGTTGAGCATCGAGCCCGAGGTGTCGACGATCAGCGTGAAGCGGGGGCGCGCATCCGACGACGGGACGAGACACAACGTCGGATCGGAGTAGTCGCAGATCGTCGGCTCGCCCGCGGCGCACGAGGCAGGCGTCGAGCCGTCCGGGCAGAGCAGCGGAAGCAGGCCATCGTCCGCCGTGTTGTTGAAGTCGTTGTCCCAGCCGTCGCAGACCTCGCCGTTGTAGCCGCCGTCGATCTGCAGCTCGCCGGCGCCGCCGCCCGCTTCGCCCGAGCAGATCGGGCAGACACCGCCGCCTGCGCCGCGAACGTCGAAGATGGCCTCGGGGTGGATGTCCGAGAAGCGCGAGTGGATGTTGATGATGCCGCCGCCACCGCCGCCGCCGCAGTCGTCGCAGGTGCCGTTGTTCTGGGTGCCGATGCACTCGCGCTCGTCGTCGCCGGGATCGAAGGGCGTGCACTGGTTCGCCGCGTCGGCGCAGACCGATCCGAGATCGCCGCCGAGGTTCTTGCACGTCTGACCGAGGAGCGCGTTGCACTGCGCATTGGTCGTGCAGGGCGTGCAGTTGCAAGGGCCGCAGCGTCCCGCTTGGCACGTCTGGCCCGCCTGGCATTGCGCATTGCTGGTGCACGGCAAGCACTTCGGCTGCGAGTCGCCGCCGCGCCCGCCGTGCGCGCTCACCCGGGCGGTCGGCATCACCGTAACGGTGTCGCCGACGATCAGGATCGAGCCGCCGGCGCCGCCGCCGGCGGAATCGTTGCCGCTCGAGCAACCGCGGTTGCCGTCGGCGCTGATCCGACCGGCAATGGTAATGGCGCCGGTTTGGCCGGCGTTCGCAGCAAAGAGCACCACGCGACCGCCGCCGTGACCGGCGCGCGGGGCGGCGTCGAAGCCGTCACGGCATCCCTTGTCACCGCCCGCGGCGCCGAACTCCGATTGAAAGATGCTGTGCGAGAACGCTTGGCCAGCGACCGACGGGTTGGCGTCACCTGCGCCGTCGGGGGTGTTCGTCGAGCCATAGCAAATCGGGTGGAGAGGATCGTTCGTGGCGACACAGGCGTTGCCGACCTTCGCGCCGCAGTCCTCCTCCCACTCCTGCGGGAACTGGCAGCTGGTTCCTGGCGCGACAATGTCGCAGTCTTTGGTCCCGCGCCCCCCCGAGCCGAAGTGAGCGCCGCCGCCGCCGGAGTCACGAACCGAGCAGCCGCCCTTGCCGCCAGCCGCCGGCGTCGGACCGGGGCCATCGTCGCAGACGAGACCCTGGTAGCCGCGCCCCTTCGCCGTGATGCGGCTCGTCGCGTCGACGACGATCGTCGTGAGCGACTTGAGCACGACGTTGCCGGTGTTCTGCTTGTCGGTCCCGTCGAACGTGGTGACGCACAGGAAGGCGTTGTTGGTCAGCGAGATCGAGTCGAACTCGTGCACGCCGCCGTACCGGCAGCCGACGTTCTGCGACGCTGTCGCGTTGACGGTACAGGTTCGATCGACAGGTGTGCCGCCGCCGGGGCACGTCGCAGGGCCGGCTAACGAGCCATCGATGGTGAGCGGGACCGCCCAAGCTTTAGAGTCGAGACCGACTACGACGAACAGCGCGAGCGTCAACGCGACGAGCAAGCGATAGAGCATCGAGTATGAAATCTACTCGAGCCGGTTTTCTACAGTGAGCACGAACGACAGGTGCTCAAGCTTTTGAGCGCAGCGTTCCGAAGTCAGAATGTAGTCAGGATCCCCACCATGGATCTCGTAGCGGGGCTGGGCACGCCCTCTCCCTTGGCTTGGACGAGGAGCCCCGGCACCGGTCGCAGCTTGTTGGGCTTCTTTAGGGTCGCTGGCTAGCCCGGGGCTGCCGGGCGCCTCTCGGCTATAGTCGCTGGTTCGACCGAGGCTCCCGGGAGCGCCCGTCCAATCGGCGCCGATTCGTCCGAGGCTTACGGGAGCCTACCGTCAAGACGGTACCGGCGACTTGGAAGCATCCGCGGTGCCTCGAGCGACCATCGCTGTCGCGACGGCGGTATCAGAACGCCGGCAATTCGGCTTCACTGGACCGGCGGCGCTAGTCCGACTAGCCCAATCGAGGAGTACTGGATGGACGGGAGCCATCGTCTAGCCATTAACCGACACGTTTCCCTGTTCACAGAGCTCCCCGCCGCCCTACCCTGGCGAACATGGCCCGCAAGCGGCTCCCTTACCTCCGCCGTCGCGATCGCTTCCGCATCCGCCGCAAGGGCAAGCCGCCGAAGGAGGGCTGGCTGCTTCCCGAGCTTGCTGCGCTCCTCGGCGTGAAGCCTCGGACCATCCGCTACTACACCGAGATCGAGCTCATCCAGCCGCCGGCGTTCTACGGAACGGCCACGCGCTACCAGCGCCCGACGCTCCTCCGCATCCTCGCCATCCAGCGCATGCAGCGCGACGATCATCTTCCGCTGTCTGCGATCAAGACGCGCCTCACCCACATGCTCGCGGCCGACATCGAGGCCTACGCCATCGAGAAGCTCACGGCCGGCCCCGTCGCGACAGCGCTCGGCGTCGCGAGACCGCCGCCGGCCGCAGCGACGACGTTCGGCGAGCCGACGACGCCGCCCAAGTACACCAGCGTGCGCTGGGACATCGTCCACCTCATGCCGGGGCTCTCGCTCTTCGTGTACAGCGACGCGAGCCCGCTCGTGAAGAAGCTCGCGGAGCAGATCTACGATCATTGCGTCGGTGCTGTGGGGGCGGCGCCGGCGGGGGTGAGGTAACGCGGACGGGTATGGCACGCGCGCGCATGCGTCCATGACCTCCGATTCGGCCTCTCGTTCAGAGGCGCCTTCGCCGCCCTGCGCGGGGGGGGGCGGTCCGCAACTCTCCGCGGCGGCCCGTCTACACAGACAGGCCGGTCACATTGCAGGCTGCGCCATGCCGACAATGCTGTCCGCCGGCGCGCTGATGCTCGGCTCCCAACCACCACCGGTGTAGATGCCACAAAAGGCGAAGTCAGACCCAACCCCGAGTCCTTGAGTTGCCTGGGTGATCACGACGCGAAAGTATCCCTGTTCTCGCTTGATGATTGCCGCCGGAATGGCCTGGACACCAATCTTAGGTTCCTGGAGAACGGGTCCCGACGCACAGATCCGGAACCCAAACTGTTCCTCAGTGAGCTTCTTATCCGGGGGCACGACTGCTTCCGGAACGGTCTGAAGCTCAGCCCAAGTGAGGTGATCTGGAGCCCAGAGTGCCAGCAGCAGGGTTCCCCCGACAGGGCGCAACTCCGAGTGAGCGAGATTCTCATCGCGGCTCATGAATCGGCGCGCGTAGTCTATCGCCTCCTGTAGCGTTTGCTTCTTGCGAATCTCCGCGCGATGGTCCGGTCGAGCCGGCATTGGAAGTGTTAACGCCGATAGGCTCGCGGTTGCATCGGCGGAACTTGCGTGGGTGTTCGGTTGGTTCTCGGGAGAACACGACAAGACCATGAGCGTCGGCAACAGCCTTGTCGAGCATGCGCTCATATGAAGCTCCCACCTGGGAGGAACCTTCGGAGAGGAAACCACCAAGGCAACTCGGGACCGGGGGCCTTGGGCATTTCATCGGGTTTCAAGGGCTCAAACTGCGGAAAGGGCCAGCCCGGCTGCAGGCCATCATCAAATCCTTCACACCAGGGGGGCTCTCCGTAGTCCGGAGGGTGCTCGGGATCAGGCACTTCAGGACAATTTTCGCGTGCGCACTCCCAAACGCAATCATTATATGCAGGGCCGCAGAGTGAGCCATCGCCGCAGAATCGACGATCATTCCAGCAGTTGAGCTTGCAAGCCTCGTAGGCATTCACCACACCGGCCCCGCCACCACAGTCACGGCCCACGGCGGATTCTCCCGCAGGGTCTCGATTTCCAATTGGCTCTCCGACCGCGTATTGGAACAAATTCGTGCTATCGGAAAACCGAATGGGGTCCTTGCTGATCCACCTTCCGGTCTCCGCGTCATAATCCCGAGCCCCAAACCTGACCAACCCCGTCTGGTAGTCATACAACCCACCCGCAAAGCCGAACGGCTGGAAGCCCGGGTTGGTGTCGAGGGTCACCCTGCCCCAGCTGTCGTAGTCGATGCGTTGCATGACGGCGCCGTCGGAGGTGCGAACCACCAGGCGGACGCTCCCTAGGTGGTCCTTGATCAAGCGGTAGCTCCGGGAGCCCGAGATCATGAGATCTGGCGCGTTTTCGCCGCGTGCGTAGACGTATCGGGTGAAGGCGTTGCCCGAGCTGTGGACCTCCGCTGCGAGCTGGAGCTGGCTGCGCCAGATCCAGCGGTTCTGGATGACGCCGTTCACCTTCTTGCCGACGCGCCTCCCGAGCGCGTCGACGAGATACTCGACGTCGTCGCCATTCGGGAGCTCGACCAAGAGAAGATTGCCGAGCGCGTCATAGGCATACGTGGTGAGCTCGTGCGTCGCCGGCTTCTCCTTCGTCTGAAGCTCGCCGTTCAGAGACCATGTAAAAACGAACGGTCCGTACGTCAGGATGCGATCCTGCTCGTCGAAGGTGGCGCTGAACGGTCCACCGGCGGAGTTGGTGGAGCTCGTCCGGTTGCCGTTGGGGTCGTACGCGTAGTCCTCGACGATGACGTTATTCTTCTTGACGTAATCCAGTCGACCGACGTCGTCGTAGAAGTACTCGTAGTCACTCTGCGCGCCTAGGATGGTCTCGGTCTTCTGCGTGATGCGCCCGAGCTTGTCGCGCAGCACGTAGTCGATCTCGAGCTTCGGCGAGCCGTTGTAGCTGGCCTCCGAGCTCTCGAGCTCACCGAAGCCGTTGTAGGTGAAGTCCTCGACCGTGAGCCCGTTGTATACCTGGGTCACGAGACCGTGGTCGGGATGAGGGACGATCGTCAGGCCGCCCGCCGAAGTGAGGAGCGAGTCGTTGTCGTAGCCGAAGCTGGTGCTGAGCCCGCCGCTGAACGTCTCGGACACGATCCTGAAGTCGTCATCTCGTCCGAACACGATCGATCCGCTGACGTCGCCGCTCCAGGTGACGCTCTCCAACACGCGGCCATCGTACCCGAAGGCGAGGTCGACACCGTAGGGGCCCGCCATCTGGTCGAGCTTGCCGGTGACCTCATCGTAGTGCTGATCAATCCATCCGTTCGGGATCTCCACCGTCTCCAAGCGCCCGGCGTCATCGTAGCCGTAGTCGATGACCGCCGGTCCCGGAGGGTTGACTTTGATGAGGGCCTTGTCGAGATCGTAGAGGTACTCAGTAGGCGTGGACCCTGCGGAGATGATTGGTGGGTCGTACGTCTCGAGCATTCCGAAGACGCCATACAACAGGCCATGAGGGCGTAGTCCTGGCGGCTCTACGCTCGTGGTGTGCTGTTCGCCGTCATATCCGAAGGACGTCACCTCATTGTCGGGTCGGGTCTCGCTGGTGACATCGCCCCGGTCGTTCCGGCCGAGCTCTGTCATTTGATTCAGCGGATCTGTGACCTTCCAGAGCAGCCCACTCGTCGGGTGATAGGTGCGCGTCGTGACGCGGTCATTCGGCGAGGTGCCTTGGGTCGTCGTCGTCAGCCTGCCCTGCCCGTCATACACGAAAGAAATCGGGAACAAGCCCTCAACGGTCGTCTCGGTGACCCGGCCCTGCGGGTCGAACACGGTCGTTACGCTACGCCCCTGCGGGCTCGTCACGACGCGCGTCCGGTTGGATACGGTGAACTCGGTGATCCACTCATGACCGTTGATCTCGGTCGTTTCGGTGGCAGACGTAAGGGAGAACCAGTCGTTGGGATTCGACAAGGTGGCTGTGCGCGTTCGACTGATCTCGCGCGTCAAGTTACTCGTCGGCAGCGTGGTGGCTTGATAGGCGACGATGGGCGCCTGCATGGCGAAGCGCGGATCGCCGTCCTGCTCGGTAGTGATGATCGTGCCGTCGGGGAACGTGGTCGTCGTCTGTCCGCTCAGCTGCTGTTCCGATGTCGCAGTGAGCTCGTTCGGGCCGGTCGAGCTTCGGCTGGTCGCACCATCGGGACCTTCCCACCGCTGGTAGACCGTCTCGCGTCCAAGCGGGGTCTCATGGGTAACCTGCGCTCCGTTCTCGAGCTCCTTCTCGGTGAGGCTCGTGATTCCATCAGCCTCGTTCTCGTGCAGGATCAGGCGACCGTCTTCGTCCCAGGTGAAGGTCGTCCGGTTCCCGTCACGGTCGTACCAGTCGGTCATGAGACCGCCGTCGCCGTAGACCATGCCGTACTCGTAACCCATCGGGTCCTCGATCGCCTCGACGTAGCCATCCTCGTTGACCTTGCTGAACTCGGTGACGTGACCGAAGGGCCCGACGATGGCCGTGGGCACGCCCCCTGAATCGCGTTCGACGACCGTCTCGCGACCGTGCTGGTCCGTGAGTCGTTCGATCATGCCGTTGTCGCGCTCGATATCGAGGGTAACGATGCCGAGGAGCGCATCGATGGTCTGGGTGTGGCGGCCGGCCTGATCGAAGACGTAGTCCTGATCGACGCGGTGCCCGAGCTTCTGCAGGAACATGACCGCGCAGGCCTCGCCGCAGAAGTCCGGTTTCTGCTCGATGTGCGGGATGCCGTCGATCAC
>JBGTSH010000001.1:0-133674 GCA_041940405.1 Polyangiaceae bacterium | reverse complement strand
CGAGCCCGGCGGCGGCAAGCGCACCGCTCGCCGCGACCCGCGAATCCAGCGCGTGATCCGCTGGGTCGACGAGCGGATCGCCGAGCCGCTCGAGATCGGCGATCTCGCGCGGGCAGCCGGCATGAGCCGGTACCACTTCAGCCGGAGCTTCCGCGCCGAGCTCGGGATCAGCCCGTACCAGTGGCTCTTGCAGAAGCGGGTCGAGCACGCGGCAGCGCTGCTTCGGCGCCGGCGAGTCAGCGTGACCGAGGCGGCGTTCGAGGTCGGGTTCTCGGATCTGAGCCGCTTTGCCCGGGCGTTCCGCGACCAGTTCGGCTGCCCTCCATCGGCCTTCGCGGCGTGACGAAAAGAGCACGAATCGCATAGTCGATCCGCCGGCCCGAGCGCAGGGTGGCTGCCATGCGAAGCGCGATCTTGCTGGCCATGGCGGTGACGGCGAGCCTCTCGTCGGCCTGCACCGATGAAACGGAGACCAGAGGTCCGGGGCCGGAGCCGCAGCCGGAATCGCGGCTCTTCGCGCGCGAGGCCGAGCCAACGGGGCCGCGCCTCTGGCTGGACGCAACGCGGGACGAGGCGGGCGCCATCCGCATCGAGGTGCACGGCGCCGAGCTCGGCGAGGTCTTTGGATGGGCCGCGCACGTTCGCTGGGACGAAGCGGCATTCACGATCGAGAGCGGTGGCGTCGGTGAGACGCTCGGCGGGGAGGCCGAGGCCGCGAGGCTGACCTCGTTGCAAGCCGGTGACGCGGCCCTCGGAGAAGCGCGGCGAGGCCCTGCATCGGGAGCCGTCGCGATCGATGCGCCGGCGATCCTTGCGACGCTCGATGTCGGCGGCGAAAGCGGCCCGAGCGAGGTTCGCCTCGAGCGCGCCATCGTTCGGCGTGCTGACGGCAGCTACGTCGAGATCGCCACCGCCGGCGGCGTCCTGACCACGGACGGAGGTGCACCGTGAAGCTTGCATACAGCGCCGTCATCTTCGCAGCCGCCTCGGCGACCGCTCTGAGCTGGCCCGCGGCCGCAAGCGCACAGGCCGTCGACTTCCTTCGGCAGGACGTGTTCGTCGATCTCGCGACGCCCGAAACGACGACGGTCGTGCTCGATCTCGAGCTCGTCGCGACGGGGACGGTCACCAAGTTTTCCACCGCCAACCCCGCGATCCCGATCACCAGCGTGCTGGTGAACGGTGCGCCCGGCAGCTTCGGTCCCCACTCTCAGTACCCGGAGTACCTGACCGACATCATCTTTCCCGTCACGTTCACCGCCGGCGAGACGATCGACGTCTCGGTCCAGATGAGCGGCACTCCGAGCTGCGGCTCGAGCGCTCTCGCCTGCTCCTCGACGCCCGACGAGACGCTCTTCACGTTTCCTTCGCCGGGGAGCGCCTGGTACCACGTCGATCCGTTTCGCGTGGATCCGTTCATCGGGAACGTGGAGCTTCGAGTGCCCGCCGGCTACGTCGCAATGGCAGCGCACGGCGAGCTGCGCGAGATCATCACCGAGAGCCCGGAGGTGGAGCGCCACGCCTTCGACTTCGTCGCGCCGACCGAGGTCTTCGGCGGCTACGGCGCGAGCGGGACCAAAGTCGCGACCATCGAGTCCGACGGCGGCTTCCCCACCACCGCGATCTATCCCCTCGAGGATACGAGCCCCGACGAGGTCGCGCGCGCGGTCGATGTGGCGAGCCGCGTCTTGCCGGTGCTCGCCGAGCACTACGGATCGCTCCCGATCGACGGCGCCAACCTCGTCACGGTGCCGAAGAACTTCGCGTTCGGGGCCATGTCGACGCTCGGCGTCGTCTACGTGAACGAGGTGGTCTTCACGACCGAGACGTACCTCGTGGAGCAGGGAATGGCGCACGAGACCTCGCACTTCTGGTGGGGCAACACCGCCACTGCCGAGCTCTCGAACGAAGGGCCGTTCTTCGGCGAATCGATGGCCGAGTTTGCCGCATGGCGCGCGCTCGGACAGCTCGACGGCGCCCCGAAGCGCACCGCCGGCATGCGCATGAACGCCGTCTGGTACATGTACCGCCGCCCGAACGACGCGGACATGAACGTGCTCACCGGCGATCAGAACAACCCCGCGTTCGTGCACGTCGTCTACCACAAGGGTCCGCTGGTTCTTCGAACGCTCGAGGAATACGTCGGCAGCGAGGCCTTCGGCGCGGTCCTCAGGGACTCGATCGATCTCGGCCTCGGCGGTCTGTCGGTCGAGCGCCTCGCCCAGGACGTCGCCGACGCGACCGGCATCGACATCGACCCGCTCGTCGACCAATGGCTGCGACAGAAGGGCTTCCCGCGCATCGCGATCACCGCTCGGGCTGGCGCAGACTCGATCGAGCTCTCGTTCGATCCGGGCAGCTACGCGCTTCGCGTTCCTCTGGATCTCGTCGACACGCGCGGCGGCCGCACGCAGCACATCGTCGATCTTGCGCCCGGCGCCTCGACGGCTTCGCTCCCGCTTCCCGCCGCCGGCTTGGCGGCGGTCGATGTCGATCCCGAATGGACGATGGTCCGCGAGATCGTGTCCGAGCGGCCCGGGGACGTCACCCTCGACGGCTCGATCGACGGCGCCGACCTCATCGAGGTAGCGCTCCGACACGGGAGCTACCTGCCCAGCAAGCGCCGCGTCGACGGAAGCTACGATCCGCTCTTCGACGTCGACGCGGATCGCAAGGTCGACGACGCCGACCTTGGGATCGTGATCTCCTCTGCCCCGTGAACCCTTACATGTAGCGATGGGGACGCCCGAACCACGTGGTCAGCGCGTCCGCCAGGCCTTGGTCCGTCCCTTCTCCGACCCACGCGACGTATCCATCGGGTCGAATCAGAACCGCGATCGGCGCCGAGACGTCGCCTATGACCGGAAGGGTCCACGCTTCGATGGGCCGCGCATCGATGAGCCGCACGCGATCCGCCCACGAGGCGATGTCGAGCATGTTGCGCTGCCCGAAGTTGACGAGGAGAGGGCGCGCAGCATGGAGGTAGGTGAAGAGCCGCCTTTCGCCGTCTGCGGTCACCAGATCGAGATCCGGTATGCGCCGGCCGAGCAGCGGGTGCCCCTCGCCGAGGTCGTACCGAATATCGAGGCCCGACATCATCCCGGCGTATCGCTTGCGAGGCTCGTCCATCGTCAACAGCAGCGACATGTGCTCGTGGAGAGCCTTGGTGCGGTCGTCGCCACGCATGAGCGCGACCTGCGCCAGCGAGTTCTTGAGCACGCGAGCGCCGATTGGATGCCGCTCGGCTTGGTAGCTATCGAGCAGAGCCTCCGGTGACGTGCCGCTCACGACCTGGGCCAGCTTCCATCCCAGGTTGACGGCATCCTGAACGCCGATGTTGAGCCCTTGTCCGCCGGTCGGTGCATGCACGTGGGCGGCGTCGCCCGCCAACAGCACCCTCTTGTCTCGGTAGGCCGCCGCCTGGCGTGCCGCATCGCTGAAGCGCGAGAGCCACGTCACGTTGTGGACGCCGAAGTCGGTCCCGTAGACCGTCTTGAGCGCCTCTCGAAGCTCGCTCTCGGTCGGATCGTCGCCCTGACCGACACGCGGCTCGACGAGCACGAGGCGGACACGCTTTCCGTCCTCCATCTTGCCCATCGCGTTGATGCCCTTTTCCCCATGAATGACGCCGGCTGCGGGCGGCTCGGTCATCTCTACCTCGGCGATCATGTAGGTCGTCGACGCGTCCCACCCGGCGAAGTCGATGCCCGCGCACTTGCGGATGGCGCTCCGTCCTCCGTCGCAGCCGACGAGGTACTTCGCACGAAGCGATCGGCCGTCGGAGACGGCTACATCGACGCCGCCGTCGTCCTGCACGAAGCCCGTCACCTCGCACCCGCGGTAAAAGGGCACCGCGAGCTCGCCGACCCACTCGGCCAGAACGCGTTCGATGTGGTTCTGGGTCAGCGCCAGGCCGTAGCTGTGGCGCGTCGGGAAGTCGCTGATGTCGAGGCGGATCATCCCGAAGCCCGTGACCTGCATCACCTGCCCCTGGGAGAGAAAGCGCTCCGCAACGCCGCGCTGATCGAGCACTTCGATCGTGCGCGCATGCAGCCCGCCTGCGCGAGAGCCCGCGAGCTCTTGCGTCGTTCGCCGCTCGACGATCGCGACGTCGACGCGCAAAAGTGCGAGCTCGGCCGCCAACGTCAGGCCCGTCGGGCCCCCTCCAGCGATCACGACTGCGTGGTTCGTCATGCGCGGCAGTCTGCGGCATGACATGGGGCTTCCCGCAAGCCCCGGTCTCTGGCATAGAACCGAGGTGGAGAGGGCCCGTGAAGACGGTCACGATTTTCCACAACCAGCACTGAAACTCGTCGGTCAATGCGGTCCGCATTGCAGAAGAGTTGGGCGTAGAGGCAGACGTCGTCCTCTACATGAAGAATCCCCCGAGCGCGGATGATCTGAACGCGATCATCGACAAGCTCGAGGATCCGGTCACCGATCTCGTCCGACGCGACAGCCTCTACAAGAAGCTCGGCCTGTCCGACGCCGACGTCGCGACCCGCGAGCAGGTGGTCGCGGTGCTCGGCAAGCACAAGGCGCTCTTGCAGCGACCGATCGTCGTGACGAAGAAGAAGGCGATCGTCGGTCGCCCCAAAGAGCGCGTGCAGGAGCTGCTCGCCCCGCTCAAGGGCAAGAAATAGCAGGCGTCTCGAAGTCGTCGAACCCCAGACACGACACAATCGTGACCAGGCTGCCTGCGAGCGCGAGAGCGGGGGGGAGCCATGTGCGCGCGGCATTCCTTCACGACGCTGCCGTCTTGCCATCGTGAGCGGCCTCGGGCTGGGCTCTCGCCCGCCTTGGTTTCTGCGCGTGCGCTCTGCACCTACCTTGGGGAACGGCGGTTGCTAGGGGCGCACCCCATGAGAAACCCTGCACGCTCTGGTTTATGTGGATCGATCATCTTTGTCATCGCGACCGCGAGCTGCACGGAAGGGGGACCAACCGAAGAGATTGCAACGTCCGAGTCCGCGCTGACCGGCGCGATCTTCACGACGCTCGTCGACGGGACGAGGGTCAACCAGAACCTCTACGACGCGAAGGAGGACGTCTATCTCGACGGCGGGCCCGGCGACAACGCGCCGTCCGGAGCGGCGGCCCTGCCCGCGGGCGACTACTATTTCCAAGTGACGAGCCCGAGCGGAAAGACGCTGCTGTCGTCGGACGCGATCGAGTGCCGCGAGTTCCACGTCAATGACGCCGGCGTCATCTCTTCTGTGCCGCCGGGCGGGTGCTCGCACGCCACCGGCAACGATGCAGACAACGGGGGCCTGACGGTCCAGCTCTTCCCCTACGATGACACGCCGAATCCGGGCGGGGTCTACAAGGTCTGGGTCACGAACGTCGATGACTACGACGAGGACAAGGGCGTGCACGGGTTCATCCCGGCCGACTCGAAGACCGACAACTTCAAGGTCCGCGACAGACGAGAAGAGCGACGCGAGTGCTGCGGCAACGGCATCCTCGAAGGCAGCGAGGAGTGCGACGACGGCAACAACGTCAACGGCGACGGCTGCTCCGCGCTGTGCCGCGACGAATGCGGCTACCGCCGGACCTGCTCGCCTTCCTGATCGCTCTAGGGGTGACGCCGCTTCTCACGGACACGAGGGGCCCACCGGACCCGGCGGGCCCACGTCACCCAGCTCGACGATGGCCATCTCGAACTCGAGGCCGAACGAGATGCCGTTGCAGGTCGCGGTCGGATCCTGGGTGCCGTCGGCCATGATGTCCGACATCCGCCGGACGGACTCGAGGCTGGACTCGTAGGTGTCGTCCTTGCACATGTCGGCGAGGTATGCGATCCGCTTCGCCTGCTCGACGACCTCTTCGGTCTGGAGCACGCCGGCGAGGACGCCGGTAGCGCTCTTGCGGTCCTCGGCGAGCTCCATGGTTACGCGCGCTGCATGCAAGCTCAGCTTGAGCTGACCGAGCTCGCCCTCGATCTCGGCCGGGATCGAGAGGACGAAGTCCTCGTTCGGACCCGAGTCGAAGACGTTGTCGACGATGGTGCTGTTCTCGAAGATCAGGGTGGTCGATTCGGGGTCCATCGGGTCGCTCAGGATCTCCGGCGCGACGGGCCAGACATCGGTCCCGTCGTAGAGCGGCAGCGAGCCGAGATCCGTGCCGCCGAAGACCTTGGAGAGGAGATCTTGGTTACCCGAGGGGTGAAGGCAGTACATCTTCACCATCGTGTTGAACCTGCCTTCGGCGAGGTAGAGCTTCACGCGCTCGTCGAAGTCCGGAGAGACGGTGTTGATGAGCGGCAAGAGGCTCTTGCCGAACGCGTTGTCGATCCCGTCGTCACCGTCAGGGTGCACGACGCTGGGAACGCCGCCCGGCCACGGCTGGCAGACGTCGGTCGAGTTTCCGTTGGACTCGAGGCCGTCGATGTTCATGCCGACCTTCTTCCATCCGCCCGCCGTCTCGGTACCGAAGCGCACCTCTCGCAAGGCGAAGACCACGCCCTCGAGAGGGTCCTCGCAGACGTAGCCGCCGCCGCCGCCGCTTTGGTCGCTGCCGCCCGCGCCGCCCATGCCGCCGCCGCCCGCAGTCGTCGTCGCAGAGGCGATGGTCAACGGTGGAGCGCCGCCTGATCCGGTCTCGCTCTCTTCGCAACCGCTGCAGCCGGAGGCAACCAGCGTGACACCTGCGAACCAAAAGCCGTAACGAGAAAGCTCGACCATGTCGTCCTACCTCTCTCTAAGGTAACTGCGAAAAGCGAAGCGTGAGCACGGGACAAGCCTGATGGGGCCCGATCAATTGGGCACCGACGCGCAGCCGAAGGCGACGTCTACCTCGGCCTCTTTGTCGTTTCGGATCGTCTCGCACGACGCCGGGCAGACGAGGATCTTCGTGGGCATGACGTTGTTGTCATAATACCAACCCGGCTGGTCGCCGCAGTCTTCGAGATCGTCCGCGCGAGGAATGGTGATCGGGGTGCCCATGCCGCCCGGCGTGTAGATGAAGTTGACCTCGTTGTAGTTGAGCTGGACGTTCCCCGGCGCCTCCGGGATGTTGAAATCGCAACCGAGCGCGTCGTTGCGGATCTCCTCCATCTTCTCGCCGAACGCGTCGATGTCCGAGGCGTCGTAGAGCCCGTTCGTGCCGCCGGAGATCGCGATCGTCTGAAGCGCGTCGAAGTTGATGTTCGCGCTGCTCTGCACCGCGATGACGTAGGTCTGCACGCCGTTGTACTGGCGCGCCGACGTGGCCAGGTTCGAGATCCCGGTGATCCCCACGCCGCAGGTGTTGTACCCACCGTCGCTCGCCATGACGACGACCACCTTGTGCTTCGGGAGGAGGTCCTGACGCGCGACGGCCGCTTGGAGCGCGCCTTTGAGACCGGCGTAGAGCGGCGAGGGCGAGCCGATGGCGTCGGCGGGCATCGAGTTCGTCAGCGCGAAGGCGTTGCCCGGGAGCTCTGCGACCGGGACGTCGAGGACGGCATAGAGCTGATGGTTGCAGGTGTCGTCGAAGTCCGGCTTGATCGTCGGGAAGTACACCATTCCGGCGCTGATGCCCGCCGACTCCGGAGCCTCGAGGAAGTCCTTCAACGCGCTCGTCGAGCCCTCCCACGAGTCGCCCTGCATGCTGCCGGACCAGTCGAGGACGAAGATGATGTCGAGCGGCGTGGCCGTCGCCTTTGCGTTGGTTGCGGCGCAGGTCGTGCCGCCGCCGGTGTTGGCGGTGGTCGTGCTGTCGAAGCTGCTCGCGGTGGTATTCGGTGCAGCGCCGGCCCCGGTGGTGCTCGCACCGCCGTCGTTGTCGTCGCCGCCTCCCTCGGCGCACCCCCAAACCGCCAGGGCAGCGACCGAACCGAGCGTCTTCAGAAGGAAGCTCTTCATGGATGTGTTCCTCATTGCACCAAGAATTCGTCCACGTAGACGCCGGCGTAGGCCTGGAACGAATCGCTCTGGAAAGCGAACCGAAGCTTGATGACCTGGCCGTTGTACGCCGCGAGGTTGGCCGTCACGAGCTGCCAGCCGAGGTTCGACTGCAGACCGCCCCAGGCGGGGAGGCCTTCGACGACGAGCGGATACGCGGGAACGACGGTGTTGACGACGTCCCAATTCATGCCGCCGTCGCTGCTCGCCTGAAGGTTGAACCCGTCGTAGGCCTGGCCCTCGGTGTCGACCCACATGCGGAAGGTGAGCGTCGGGAACGGTGAGCCGCTCAGATCGATGTCCGGAGACGTCGCCGTGGCGCCGGCGAAGGCTTGAAGGTCGAGATAGTTGCCGTTCATGACCGTCCCGAGCGCTTGCGAGCCGAGGAACGCCGAGGCGGGACCGACGACTGTCGGTACGCCGCAGTCCCAAGTCCCGGTGAGGGTCCAGCCGCTGGGGCACAGGCCCTCGAAGCCCGTGTAGTAGGCCGCGTAGACGATTTCGCCCTCGAGCGTGACGAGGTCGTAGTTCGACGGAAGCCCCGACTCTTCGACGCGAACCGTGACGCTGAACGGGCCGATGTTGGCGAGCGTCGGAATGCCGGAGAGCGTGCCGGTCACCGGATCGACGTTGAGCCAGCTGTCGTTCACTCCGGCAACCTTGCTCCAGGCCGCGCCGGCGGTGCCTCCGATCTTGGACATCGGGACGCTCACCGGCACTCCGGCGTAGAGCGTGGGCAACGATGTCGGGGTGATGTAGAGCGGATTCTGGAGCGGCTCGGCGACGAAGATGTCGTCGATGTACACGCCCGGGTGAACCGTCGCGCTGTCGGAGCGGAACGCGAAGCGCAGCTTGACGGTCTGTCCCGCATACGCGGACAGATCGACCTGGTAGTTGCGCCAGCCCTCGGACGCGTGATTCCCGCCCCACGCGGGTTGGCTGCCGACGGTGAGGTTGTAGGCAGGCGTCACGGTGGTGACCAGCGAGTAGTCGGCCCCGCCGTTGGTGCTGATCTTGAGGTTGTAGCCGTCGAAGCTGCCGCCTTCGGTCCACTCCCAGGCCCAGAACGAGAGGACGGGGCTCGTGGCGCCGGCGAGGCTGATGGATGGCGAGTCGGCGACCGCGGTGTCGTAGGTCTGGTTGACGCTGTAGACGCCGCCGATGTTCGTCGCGATCGTGTGCCAACCGTTCTTGGCGGCAGGCGGGCCGACGTTCTCGGGATCGCCGCACTCCCAATCACCGCCGAACGTCCAGCCGTTCGGGCACACCTCGAAACCTTCGCTGAGGTAGATCGTGCAGCCGGGGACCGGCGTGCCGTTGTCGCAGACGCCGAGCGAGCATCCTTCGGTGGCCGTGCACGCGTCGTGGTCGTTGCAGGCGAGGCCCATGGCGGAAGGCTCGGCCTTGCAGATGCCGTTTCCGTCGCAGAAGCCTTCCTGGCACTCGGTCACGCCGTTACCGCACGACGCGCCCGCGGGCGCGTTCTCGGTCAGGCAGATGCCGGTAGGCGGATCGCAGACGCCGATTTCGCAGCCGGCGTCGAGCTGCGAGCAATCCTTGGGGTTACCGCCTTCGCAAGCGCCCGCGAGGCACGTCTTGTCGACCCGGCAGGGGTCGCCGGTGAGCACGCAAGGCAAGAAGTCCTTGTTCGGATCGGGCGTCGGGACGCACGTACCGGTGGCCGGATCGCACTCGACGTCGTTGCACTCGGCGAGCGGCGAGATCCCGCAAGGTTTGGGCACGCCGATGCACTCGCCGAGCTCGCAGACGCCGTCGACCTCGCAGAGGCTCTCGGGCGTGCACGCCGTTCCGTCGTTGACCGGCGCGATGTCGCAGGACTGCAGCTCCTCGACGCAGAGGATCGCCTCGCACGGCGAGTGGGGCAGCTGGCAGTCGTTCGGGACGCCGCCGTTGCACACGCCGCCCTGGCACGTGTCGTTCATCGTGCAGAAGACGCCGTCGTCGCAAGTCGCACCGTCGGCGGACGTGACGACGACGCAGGTGTTGAGCGGTCCGAGCTCTTGACCCGTGTTGCACACGGCGACCGTGCAAGGAGGCGTCTGGATCGTCGCGCAATCGACGCCGCAAGGGAGGGGGTTCTCGGTCTGGCCGCCCTCGCCTCCCTCGCCGCCGGCCCCTTCTTCGACCGACTCGGGGCCGGCAGGTCCGCACGTGCATCCACTCGTTGTTGCAGCTGCAAGCAAGAGCGTATGCAAGAGAAGGTCTCTGATACGAAGCATCCCGGCTAGGTTAACACGCTCCCACATGTGAGGTAGTCGGCAGGACCCTGCGCTTTACGCTCGGGCACGTCGAGAAGCTGCTGGGGCGCGTCAAACTCGGACCGCAGCTTCTGAGCTTTCCCCTTACCGGGTCGGATATATTTGGCTTTCGCATGCTTCCGCCTGGACTCGACGCGGCGCTCGCACCGGGGACGGTGATCGGCGGCAAATACCGCGTCGAACGACCGCTTGGCACGGGCGGCATGGGCGTCGTCGTGGCCGCGAGACACCTCGAGCTGAACCAGAACCTCGCCATCAAGGTTCTGCTGCCGAGCGCAGCCAAGAGCAACGAGGCGACCACGCGCTTCCTCCGAGAAGGCCGCTCGGCAGCGCAGCTCACTTCGCCCCATGTGGCGAAGGTTCATGACAGCGGTAAGCTCCCCTCGGGAGCGCCCTACCTCGTCATGGAGCTCCTCCACGGGCGCGATCTGCGAGCCCTCCTCGCCGAGGTGCGCCGCGTGCCGCTCGCGCAAGCGATCGAGTGGGCGCTCCAGGCCGCGCACGCGCTGGCCGAGGCACACAGGCTCAACATCATCCATCGCGACGTAAAGCCGGCCAACTTGTTCCTGGCCGAAACGAGCGCGGGCCCGCTGATCAAGGTGCTCGACTTCGGCGTCTCGAAGCAGCTCGACTCGACGGAGGGCGATCTCACCAAGACGTCATCCGCGGTCGGCACGCCCCGCTACATGGCGCCCGAGCAGATGCGCTCGGCGAGGTTCGCCGACGCGAGGGGCGACATCTGGTCGCTCGGGATCGTCCTCTACGAGCTCACGACCGGGCAGTCTCCGTTTCACGGCGACTCGGTCACCGCGCTCTGCTTCGACGTCATGGAGCGCACGCCGGTGCCGCCGAGCCAGCTGAACCCCGAGCTGCCTTCGTCCTTCGACGAGATCGTCGGACGCTGCCTCGAGAAGGATCCCGACGCTCGCTTCCAATCCATGGAGGCGCTGGCGAAGGCGCTCGGCGCGATCGCGCCCAACGCGCGGAGCTCGGGGCTGTTCAACGCCGCTGCATTACAGCCGGCGGGTTCGGTTGCGGGCTCCACCCCGGTGCCGGCGGTGTTGACTCCCAACCTCTCGGGTCAGACCGAGCCGCTCGCACGCCCTCCGTTTCCGGAGCTCCCTCACCAGGAGACGATGCGCTCGTGGAACACGCCGGCACCCAGGTCCGCCGCGAAGAAGCCGCAGCGCATGCCCCTCGTCGCGCTCGGCGTCGGCATCGGCGTCGGAGTTGCATCCATCGCCGGGATGCTCTTGAACGATCGCGAGCCGACCTCGAACGCAGCGCCTCGAGAGGCGCTGCCGAGCGCGACCGCGCCCCCCTCCCCTTCCGTCGTACCCTCCGTACCCCCGGAGCCTCGAGCGACAGCGACCGCGGAGACGATCGTCGCCCCCGTGGAGTCGCCTGCTCCCTCGGCCGTAGCATCGAGCGAGCCCTCCAGCTCCGCGAAGGTCAAGCCGTCAGCACCTGCATCCAACGCCTGCCGTCCTCGGTATTACGTCGACGAGAAGGGTTACCAGCGTGTCAAACCCTGGTGCCTGTAGCACGGCCATGCGGGCTGTCTCGATCTCCGCGTTCCTCGTGTCGCTGCTCGCCGCAGCCGCGGCGCTCGCCGACAGCAAAGAGGAATGCCGCGACGCTTACTACAAGACGCAGGTCCTCCGGGACGACGGCAAGCTCGACGAGGCGATCAAACAGGCGGAGATCTGCGTACGCGCCTGCGGAAACGAGCTCGTCAGCGACTGCTCCAAGTGGAAGACCGACCTCGAAGCTCGCGTCGCGAGCACCATCATCGTCGAGGTCGTCGACCCATCCGGCACGCCCCTGACCGATGTTTCGGTTTCGCTGGACGGCGTTCTCTGGCTCGATCACCTCGACGGCTCGGCTCAGCTCATTCCGAAGGGTCCCCATACCCTCGAGGTCACCGCGAAGGGCAGCGCGCCGGAGACGAAGTCGATCGTGATTCGAGAGGGTGAAAAGGGCCGCAAGATCACCATCTCGCTCACGGCGAAGCCCCCCGACGCGGAGCCGCCCGACGCAGCGCATGCGATCGGGCCGTGGGTCCTGGGCGGCGTGGGCATTGGTGCGCTGGTTGCAGGCGCCATCACCGGCGGCATCGTGGTGCACGACTATGGCGTGATGAGAGACGAGTGCGACGAGGAGGCAGGCACCTGCTCGCAAGACGGGCTGGACGCTTCGTCGCGAGGGCAAGTGCTCGGTCCGGCGACCACCGGGCTCCTCGTGGGCGGCGGGGTATTGGTGGCCGCAGGCGTGATCTGGCTCGTCGTCGCGCCCGGCTCGCCCGAGCCGTCCACCACCTCCTTCTTCGTGATCCCGGCCGTCTCCAGCCACGAGACGGGCGTGGTGCTCGAGGGGTCGTGGTGAGCGGTGCGCCTGCGCTCTGGGGGCTCGCCCTCGCGATCGTCGCAACCTCCTGCGCCCTCACATTCCCCGATTACGAGGCCGAGACCGAGGGCTCGACCACCGCGACCACCAGCAGCTCCGGCGGCGCCGGCGGCTCGGGCGCCGGAGGCTCCGACTCCCCTTTCGTCGCCGACGCGTGCGCGCCGGGGACGTTCGCGACAGGCGTGACGCCCGAGGGCAAGCTCGTCTGCGCGACAATCGACGCAGCGACCGTCGACGCAGTGAACGCGAGCTGCACCCTCTACGCCGGGTGGAGAGACGGGTGCGCGGGGTGCACCGACCCGCCTTCGAAATGGGGCAGCGTCGGCGCGACGAGCTGCACGCTCGGCGCAGGAACCAGCAACACCTGCCAAACGCCCACCCTCGATGGGCAGGAGGTGCAGCTCTTCGGTCTGAATACCGACGGCCTCGTCAACAACGACGACAAGTTCTACTACGGGTTCTCGTGCGCCCCGGGGAGCTCGACGACTTCGCAGGGGCCATGCGGCGCGGGCGAGTTTTTGCAGGGCTACGACGGCACCAGCACCACATGCGTGCCGGCGAGCGGCGCGATCATGTCGTTCGTCCGAGCGGAGTGCAGCCTGTATTTCGGCGTCCGTGACCAATGCGACGCCAACTGCATGAGCGCGCCCGAGCGATGGGGTAAAGTAGCGTCCGACGCGTGCGAGCTCGGCTCCGGGGCACCGAACACGTGCAGCACCGCGATGCTCGGCGGGGTTACCGTGGAGCTGCTCGGTATCAACCCGACCGGCAATCCGGTCGACGGCGACAACAAGTTCTACGCCGGAATGAGCTGCGCCGCGCCGTCGCCCCAGACGACGAACGCTCCCGGCGCATGTCCGGAGGGTGAGCTCGTCGTCGGAATCGAAGCCGACGGGACGCTCCACTGTGCCAGCCCGGCGCCCGAGATCGCAGCGGCGTTCGCCTCCCGTTGCACCCTCTACTCGGGTTGGCGCGATCAATGCCAGTCGGGCTGTCTGATGGATGGCCAAACGCCGGCAAAGTGGGGGCGGGTTCGCGTCGGCCTGTGCACCAACGACCAAGGCAACGACAACACGTGCCAAGAGTCGGTCCTGGGCGGCGTCACGGTCGAGACGTTCGGTCTGAACACCGACGGCTACGTCAGCGAATTCGACAAGTTCTTCACCGGCTTCTCGTGCGAGTGAGCGCCGCATCCCGCACCGGCGCTTCGCGTGGTCCGGCATTGCCTGCGCTCGCGCTCGCCGCCGTGGGTGCCTCCTGCGCGCTGGTGTTCCCCGACTACGATCCCCAGGGAACGGGCTCGACCAGCCCGAGCACCGTCAGCACCGGTGGCGGCGACGGCGGCTCAGGGGGAGCGCCGCCGTTGGCGGATGACGGCGACCCCTGCAGCTCCGACGGCGAGTGCCTGAGCGGGCACTGCCTCGAGCACAATACGGCGCCTCAAAAGATCTGCTGCGCGATCGACTGTGCGGTCATGGACCCTGCGACCTGCGGGACGAATGGCAAGTGCGACGCCAGCGGCGAGGACTGCGCGCTCTATCCTGCGGGAACCGACTGCAGCCCGACAATCTGTGAGGATGGGGCGCTCACGACCGAGCAATGCCAGGCCGCGGCATGCACCGCAGAAGAGAAGATCCCATGCGCGGGTGGCTTCGTGTGCACCCTCGACGGGACCACCTGCAACCAGGCCTGTCTCTCGGAGTCCGATTGCGCCAATCCGGCGGATGCCAACCCGGGCGCCGAGTGCTCTCTGGACGCGACATGCATCGAGCGTCCTCGCGGTGCGCCGTGCGATTCCGATGACCAGTGCGCGAGCGGTGCCTGTGGAACGACCGGCGTCGGACGCTGCTGCACCGCGCCCTGCCAGCCGGGGGAGGACACGTGCGGAGCGACCGGCTGCGACGAGAACGGGGACTGCGTCTATGCGAGCCCATCGACGCCCTGCGGCGAGGTCCAGACGTGCGAGAGCGCGAACCTCAGGAGCCAATATTGCAACGGAAGCGGCGATTGCGCTTGGCAGAGCACCCAGCCGTGCCCGGACCACCTCGGCTGCGAAGATGCGACGAGCTGCTATTCGACCTGCGGCTCGAACGACGCAACCGGCGACAAGCGGTGCGCCGCCGGCCACTGGTGTGATGGATCGACGTGCCACCCAGCGAGCTGGGACGAGGGGAGCAGCTGCTTGCGTGACGGCCAGTGCCGTTTGAACGATTGCAGCCCTGCAGGCTTCTGCGTCGGTCGCAACTGCGACCTCGACGGCGACGGTCAGCTCCGCGACGACGCCGATTGTGGAGGCAACGATTGTGACGACGCCGACGCCCGAGCTTTTCTTGGGCAAACGGATTTCTTCGACACGCCCCGGGCCTCGGGTGGCTATGACTTCGACTGCAACGGGATCGAGGAGGGCAACCACGCTACGTCGTGCGGTTGCGCGGGCGAGCAGCTCGTCGTTCCGCCGGGAGGAGCCGGATGCAGCGTGACCGGGGCAATCCAGGTCTGCATCCAAATCTTCTTCTTGTGCGGGCCCAACCCTACAGGCGCCACCGCCACACAACTCTGTCATTGAGATCGTCGTCGCCCCCGACGATGCCCTTCCGTAGCGCAGGGTGTCGGGGAGCGACGCCGCGTCTACCGGGTCACTTCCCCCAGTTGTCGTGCTTGATCGAGCTCGTCGCCGGGTCCCAGAACCAATGCTGGGCGTTGCCCGCCGAATCGAGCGCCCAGACGTGCTGCTGCGCACCGATGAGGGCGGCCGTCGGGTCCTGTGAAATCCCATTGCCCCACGTGTCGTGCTTGATGCCGACATTCGGTGTCCACCAGAAGTGCTCGAGCGTTCCGCCGGTGCCGCGCACGAACGCATGCTGCTCGCCCCCGCTCGTAACGACCACGCTCGGCCGACCGACGACGCCCGAGCCCCACGTGTCGTGCTGCACGCCGTTCGTCTTGGGCCCCCAGTACCAGTGCTGGAGCTTGCCGGCACCGTCCACCGCCCACACCGCCTGGAACTCGCCGATGGCGAGCGCGACGGGATCCGCAGCGAGACCGGAGCCCCAGGTGTCGTGCAAGATGCCCGTGCTCGGCGTCCACCACCAATGCTCGAGCGTGCCGCCGGTGCCCCGAGCAAACGCGTGCTGCTCCCCATTCGAGGTGACGAATACGGTAGGCCGGCCGACCACGCCGGACCCCCACGTGTCGTGCTGCACGCCGTTGGTGTCGGGGCCCCAGTGCCAGTGCTGGAGCTTTCCCCCCTGATCGACGGCCCACACGGCTTCGTAGTCGCCGAACACGATCGCGGCCGGATCGCCGGCGAGCCCGCCATTGGGCGCCCAGTTGTCGAAGCGACCGCCGTTCACCGGATCCCAATACCAATGCGGGAGCGAGCCGTCGGCGCCCCGAGCGAATACATGCTGCGAGGTGCCGTGGACGAAACTGACCGGTTGCCCGGCGGTTCCCGTTCCCCAGGTGTTGGTGGTGATCGTCTGCTGGCCGCCATCCCACCAATGATGACGGATGTTGCCGGCGCCATCGGCGTGGAGGAAGTGTTGTTGGTTGGGATACAGGAACGCCTGCGAGCCCTCCGGACCGGGCGGCGTCGCTCCGCCGTCGGCCCAAAACTCCAGACCCCCCGGCTCGTCGATCGCGAGGTCGAGCCCCTCCGAATAGGTTTGGTAGCGCGGACCCCAGCAGCTCCACCCCGGCTGGCAGCCGTTGTAGTAGCGCACGACCGTCCTGATCCATTGGTCGCGCAGGGTCGGGTCGTTCACGTCGAAGTCGTTGATCCAGGCGAGCGCCTTGTCGTCGGTCTCGGCGTTGGTCGTGTAATCCGAGATCTTGACCATGTTGACCACGTAGTCGACCGCGCTGGAGATCTGGCCGTCGACGGTGAGCACGCCGTTTCCGTACTTGTTCAGCGTCTGGCTGTACGTGCCGGCGTCGAACTGGAACATGCCGAGACCGCCCTGCTGCGCCGAGCACGGCCCATCGGCCGACCCTGCGATGATCGGGCCGCCGCCGCAATCCGGTGAGGCCGGGCCCTTGCACGCCCAGGTCGCCTCGGACCAGCACATCGCAAGCCCGGTCTCGTCGTTTGCGATCCCGGCGAAGAGATACCCGTTGCGCGGGATGCCGTTTGCTCGGGCCGCCTCGCGGATTCGCTCGTAGCGCGGCTGCTTCTGAGCCGAGGTGAGCAAGTCGACGCGATCCTCGGCGTCCTCGCCGGGATCGGTGGAGTCGAAGGGAGCGCAGCCGGCGTAGAGAACTGCAATCGTGCTTGCGATCGAGACAAAGGAGGTCCGAAGGATCATTTTCATCCCCACGAGAACGGTGAGCGTGAACTGCGAGCTAGCTCTTCAAAGCAACGACGTGAGCCCGACGCGCGGCAGCAGTGGCGAGCCTGGCGCCGCCGGTGCAAAAGAGCTGGTTGTCCTTGCCGAGCGAAAGGAGGCCGTCGAGGAAAGCGTCGAGATCGTCGACGTAGAGGTCGGGCCGATCGATGAAGACAAGAGAATGGTCGAGGCTGATGGCAGCAGCGGTAGCCGCGAAGATCACCGCGTCGGCTTCCGCGTGCGACAGCTGGCCGACCGTCACCGGATCGCCGCCTCTGCTCGTAAAGCAGCGCGGAATCGTCTCGCTCGAAGTGTCGGCGACGTACCGGCAGGTCGGAGAGAGCGCCTCGAGAGCCGCGACGAACCGATCGCGGCGTGCCGCGTCGTGCTCGAACGAGCGCAGAAGCGGCAGAACGAAGCCGTACTTGCGCTGGTCCTTGGTCAGGCGCCCGGGCCGCTGCTCGCCGGCGCCGAGGCCACCGAACGGCGGAAACATCGGGATTCGCCGCTCCATGGGGAAGTAGTCGACCTTGCCGTGAGCGGGGTTGTGCGCGTAGCGCCCGAGCACCGCGCGCAGCCCGTCGTCCGCCTCGGCGACGACGCGATCCGGGTGGAAGATGATCTCACCCTCGAGCGTGGGCGACGACGTGCCGGCGAAGTCGCGCTCGGCTTCGTCGAGGTAGAACGTCACGTAGACCTTTGCCGACGTCCCAGCGCCCCGGATGAAGCCCGCGCCGTTCGCCAAGAGGCCATAAGGCCGTATCGCTTCCTTGGCGGCGATCAAGGCTTCGATCGTGCGTGTCTTGCCCGATGCTGCCGGGCCGGTGATCGCGACCAGCGAGTGGGGCACACCCGTTCGGCCCTCGGTCAGATCGAGCGTCATGTCGGGCACACCCGAGACGCCGACGAACTTGGCGCGCTGAATCTTCATGCTTCGCCTCTTTCCTCAGCTTGCGTTCGCGCTCTTCTTCACGGTGCCGCCCAAGGCCGAGGTCGCGGCAGCCGCGTCGCCCGGGTTCAAGAGCAGCTTGGGCGTTTGGATGACGATGCAGTCAGGTCCGATGTGGATCATCGATTGCCCGACGGTCAGCGTCGTTCCTTGATCGCTCGAGATACTGTGGTTCTGTGCTTGCGAGGAGGACGTCCCGCTCGTCTGAAGGAGCCGGTCGGCGCTCGCGAGCGACGTGAACATCCCCATGACCGCCTGCATGAAGTCGGCGCCGGTCATCTGGTCGTTGGAGCCCTGAACGGTCGTCGTCTGGTTGCCGCCGACGCTCTTCGTCTCGTTCTGTCCGACCGAGGTGCTTCGGTTGTTGCCGATCGAGGACATCTGGTCCTTGTTCACCTGCGTGGTCATGTTCCGCTGCGCACGCATGTGGACGAGCTCGGCTCCAGCTCGGTCCTCGAACATGATCTCGTTGTAGCCGCCGTACGAAGGCGAGGAGTTGCTCTTCCATCCGCTCTTCGTCTTGTTCTCGGGGAGCGGATACGGCGTCTTCTGCAGGTTCGTGTAGACGCGACCGGTGATCACCGGCCGATCCGGATCGCCGCCGAGGAAGTCGACGATGACCTCTTGCCCGACGCGCGGAAGGTTGGTCCCACCGAAGCCGGCTCCGCTCCAGGGCTGACTCACATGAATCCAGCACGAGCTGTTCTCGTCGCGGCTGCCCTCGCGATCCCAGTGGAACTGCACTCTCACTCGACCGAACTCGTCGGTATGGATCTCTTCGCCGCCCGGACCCACGACGGTCGCGCTCTCGACGCCGCCTGCCTTGGGCTTCGGCTGTCGCAGGGGCGGGTGGTAGGGGCTCGCGGCGCTGCGGAGCTCGCAATGGTGCACCGGCTTTTGGTCGTGCGTGCCCTCGATGCGTGAGCTGACCAAAAGGAGCTTCTTGTCGTCCCCTATCTCGCGCTGCGGATGATTGAGGATACGGAGCACGGAGCCCGGCGCGATGTCGATGACGTTCGTTCGGAAGCTGACGCTCACGGCGTCGCCGCGGCTCGCCGCGAGGCGCTTCTTCGCGAGCTGGTGGCCCTCGCTCTCGTCGGTTCGGTGCATCCCCCTGTCGTCGGCCACGGGCGTGATGACGCCACTGTTTGCCTCGTAGAGGAACGCACCCGGCTCGTAGTGAAAGCTCTCGAGCCGCTCTTCGATCCCGTTCGCGGAGGCGCTGGCGCCCAGGGCGAAGTTGGCGGGCCGCCTGTAGTCGTAGTCGCGCAGCGTCACCTTGCCCGGCCGCACCAACCGGCTGACGCGCACGGCGGTGACGTGCTCGGTATCGGCGGCGGCGGGCGTATCGCGATACGCGATCGGCACCGCGCGCTGCTCGTTCTCTTGCGGTGCATCCGAGAGGACGCACACGGTCTGATCGTCCTTCTCGGCGAAGTAGAACGAGATCCCCGCCTCTTCGAGCATGCGCGAGAAGAACCCGAAGTCGGTCTCGCCGTACTGCACGCGGTACTTGCGGGTCTTGTACGTGCTCGTGATCTTCTCCTCGCTCTCGACATCCCACTCCTTCAGGATCTGGCGAGCGATCTCGAGCTCGGTCTTGTTCTGAAAGATGCGGTTGTTCCGTCGCTGAGACGCGAGCCACAGCTTGGGCTCGATGCGCAGGTGATAGGTCGACAGACCGTCCTCGTCGACGCGCACCTGGTGGAGCTCGCTCACCACGCCGCGCCACGTCCGGGGCACGCCCAAGAGGCTTCGACCGCGGAGGAGGAAGCTCGCCTCTTGCCCGATCGCGGCTTCGAAATCGATGTCAGGGTTCTTCGAGACCGCAGTGACGGTCACCGAGAACAGCGTGGACATCGACTCCGAGATGCTGAACTCGCGAACGTCGAGCGCATCGCTCGTCGCGATCTTTACCTCTTGGTTGTGGCTCATGTGCGGACCCTTTCTGAAGTCGTGTCCGCTGCCCCCAAAGCACGCCCCGCGCCAGAGTCGGCGGAGTCGGCGAGCTGGCGAAGCGGCGCGCAAATTCAGGGGCGGCGCTCGAGCTCCGCCAAGTTGCGCGAAGATTGCGCAACCTGCCGGCTCGGTCGCAGAAGCGGTACCAGCCCTCGTGTTTCGACCTGGCATGCAGCTCGCACAGGTGGCCGATGTAGGGCGGTGAACCTGATGCAAACACGATCCGTCGCCAAGTCAGTCCCGGGCAGCGCAGCAGCGATCGAAGTGCGCAGCCAGGCCCCCTTCGCCGTCGGCATCGTCCTGTGGCGCGACGAGTCCTCGCGCGTGCTCGCGACGGTCGTCGCGAAGGCGACCTACGACCTCGTGCAAGGCACCTCGGAGATCGCGTCGGCGCCCGATCCGATCCGCCTCCTGGACGAGTACTGGGACGACGGCGCAGCGGGCAGCCTGCGGTTCCCGTCGGACCTGGCCCCGTTCAAGGCCGCGGCCGAGGTGATGGTCGTCGGTCACGTCTACTCGGACGAAGGCCGTCCCACCAAGACCGCCACCGCGCGTATGGTCGTCGGCGACATCGAGAAGATGGTCGCGGCGACGACGACCCGCCGCTCCGATCGCCACGGCCAGCTGCACGTCGGGCCCGAGCAGAGCCGCTTCTCGCTCCGGTACGAGCTCGCGGCAGGCGGCGCCGACAACCCTGTCGGGATCGATCCGACGGACTACGCTCCAGACGGCGGCCACATCCTGCCGCAGCTCGCGCCACCGAACCTCGACATCCGCCCCGGCGACGCAGTACCGCTCGTCGGCTTTGGCCCGGTCAGCCGGTCGTGGCCGCTGCGCGATGCGCTCCTTCGAGCACAGGACCGCGAGTGGCTCCTCGATCCGCTACAGCGGCCGCGGCCGACGGGCTTCGACCCTCGCTACTTCTGCACCGCTCCGGCCGACCAGCGCCCGTCCGAAGGGCTGCGCGCCGACGCGCGTGTGATCTTGGAGGGCCTTAGCCCGACGCATGCGCGCCTCGTCACCAACCTCGCCGGCGTCGCCCCCGCGCTTCGATCCGTCGGACGGAAGCGGCAGCTTCCCGGCTTCGTCGCGGACACGCTGTACATCGACACGGACCGTGAGGTCGCGACCCTCACCTTCCGAGCGACTGTTCCGCTTGAAAATGACAGGATGGTTTTTGATCTGGTGACGAGCACGCAAGTCGACGAGGACGGCGACGGCTGCGCCGAGCCCACGGCAGAGCTCGACCGACGCGCGGTCGCCGCCGCCCCGAGCTCGCCCGGCGCCGACGGGACGACCGAGCTCGACAGGAGCGCGTTTCACGGCGCCGCGTCGACGGGCCTACCGTTCGCGAGGAGCAGCGAGCCCGGTCGCTCGGCGTCGAATGGCGCGTCGCCGAATACCGCCGATGGCGCGTTGCCGTTTCGCCCATCACCCCCTCCGCCGTCATCGTCGCCGCGACCGGCGTCCGCGCTTCCGCCGCCGCCGCCGCTCGTGCCCGCGCCTCCGAAAGAGCTCGGAGCGTTCGGGCTCTCGAGGATCCTTTCCGACGAGCGCACGGCGCCGGAGCCGCCGCGAAGCGGCCTCGATGGGCCGACACGCAACGAGCTCGGCGATCGTTTTCGCAAGGCGTTCGGGCTCCCTGCCGGCGCCGAAGCCCAACCCCCGAGACCGATGATGACCCTCTCCGCTCCGCCCTCCGTCCCACCATCCGTCCCACCCGCTGCAGCGAAGCCGATGTCGGACGTGGCGCCGGCGCCGCTGCCCGGAGGGCTGAAGGCCGCATCCGATGCCGCGGCAGTCGCGGTCGCCTCCGAGGCTCGCGCCGCGGCGACGAATGGAATGCTGCTCGAGCACCACCGTGAGGTCGACCGCGCGGCGCCACACTTCGCGCGACGCGCAATCGTGGACTTGCTCGCGTACGACCCGGGCGTTCCGAGCCGCCTCCGCCGGTCGGCGACCCACGCGCCGGTGCTCGCGGTCGTCCCGCCACCTCGGGTCCACCAGAAGCTCGATGCGCCCGCAGGTGAGCAGTCGGCAGAGGACCGCGCTCGCGTCGACATCCTGCGCGTCCTGTCGTGCGGTACGCCGCTCGGGCCGGAAGAGATCAACGCCGCGTTCGATGCCCTCCTCGACGATCCGTACGACTTCGACATCCCCCTCTTCCTCGTCGAAGGCGACGTCAAACCGACGATGGATGAGGTCGAGACGCTCCGCGTCGCGGTCGAGCTGGTGAAGCCCATCGCGGGACCGAGCAAGCGCGTGAACGCTGCGCTCGCCGCGGCGACCGAGGCGCTCTCTCGGACCGCTCCGCCGGTGCCCGAGACGATAGCGACGCTCTACAAGCAGCTCGAAGCGTCGACGAGCGAGCTCTCGCTGCCGGCCCGGCACCTCGCCGATCTCGTCGAGCGGACGCTGCGAGAGGCGCGTAGCTTCAAGAAGCGCACGCTCCTCGGGTCGCCGCGTATCCGGGCCGACCTCACGATCGGAAGGATCACACTGCCGATCTATTTGCCGGAATCTGCCGCCTCCCAGCTGCCGCTCCTGCCTTCGTTTTCCCTGGCTGCCCTCGTCGAGCTGAGGCCGCGCGAGGACGCCTCGGAACCAAACGCTGCAGCTCTCGTAGCGCTCGCGCTAGGACGTGTGCTCCGATCACGGAAGTAGGAGATCGTGGTCGACCTGGTTCAAGAACTCGCGGGCCGCGTGCTCGCCGGCCGCTACAAGCTCGAGAGCCACCTCGCCGACGGCGGCATGGGTGCGGTCTGGACGGCGCGCGACCTCACGCTCGACTCGCCCGTCGCGGTGAAGCTGATGAGCGTCGAAGGAGCGATGCGCGCCGACCTCCGGGCGCGCTTCGAGCAGGAGGCGAAAGCCGTCGCCGTGCTTCGGAACACGCACGTCGTCGAGGTGCTCGACTACGGAACGGACGGAGATACGCCGTTCATCGTGATGGAGCTCCTCGACGGAATCGATCTGCTCGCGACGCGGGATCACAAGGAGTCGTGGCAGGACTGGCCGCTCGCCGAGGTCGCAGGCCTGGTCATTCAGGTCGCCCAAGGTCTCGGCGCCGCGCACAAGATGGGCCTCATCCACCGGGACGTGAAGCCCGCGAACATCTTTCTCGCGCGGTCCGAGAACCCCGAGGACGTCGTTGCGAAGGTCATCGACTTTGGCATCGCCAAGTGGGCCGAGAGCAAGGCCATCCTCACCGCGACGAACGTTGCGCTCGGCTCTCCCTCGTACATGGCTCCCGAGCAGATCCGCGGTCAGCGCATCGATGCGCGGGTGGACGCTTGGGCGCTCGCGGTCGTCGCGTTCACGCTCGTAACTGGCGAGATGCCCTTCGTAGGACGGAACGGGCCGGATATCGCGAGACAGGTCGTCGCCGGCAACCGCCGCATCGTCGAGCCGCCGATCCCGAACGCGAAGCGCCTCGAGCGCTTCTTCACGCGCGCGTTCGCGCAGAACCCGGACGCCCGCTTCCGTTCCGTCGAAGAGCTCGCGGGCGAGTTCGTGGTGGTCGCCGATGCACCGGGTCCGCTCCGGACGGCGGCGCGCGCCGTTGCCGAGGCGCTCAAAGACCCGGAAGGCATGGCCGAGACGCAGGACGCGGTGACGAACAAGCTGGTGCGAGCGCCCAAGACGCCGGACGTCGCTTCGGGCGAGCGCGTCGCCGATGGTCACGCCGAGGATCTCGAGGAGACCGAGATCGACGACGACCGGCTCAACGCTTCCGCGGGCGCGGCAGGCCGAACTCGTCGATCCGGGTGACGAGCGTCCGCCGCGAGATACCGAGCATCTCGGCCGCGCGCGACTGGTTGCCCCCGCACGCGTCGAGCGCTTCGATGATCTTCTGCCGTTCGATCTCCTCGTACTCGGCGGGCAGCGAGCGAAACTCGCGCTTTTCATCGGAGCGACCGCGTCCCTCTCGGCCCGCCTGCTCCTTGCTCGGCGAGGGTGGCGGCACGATGTGCAGATCTTCTTCGCGGAGCGTGTCACCGCAGAAGAGCAAGGCGCGATCGATGACGGCCGCGAGCTCGCGCACGTTGCCCGGCCAGGAGTAGGCAGTGAGTGCCGCGAGCGCTTCGGGCGAGAGCACGGGCGGCTGGCGACCGATCCGCTTCGATGCCTCGCGGAGAAAGCTCGTCGCGAGGTCGGGGATCTCGGAGGCGCGCTCGCGAAGAGGCGGGAGCTGAATCGGTAAGCCTGCGAGGCGGAAGTAGAGGTCGGGACGGAGCCCGGCGATCCCTTGTGCGTCGCTCGGCCGGTTGGTGGCCGAGATGAACCGCACGTCGATGGGCTTGGCCTTCAGGGCGCCGAGGCGCATCACCTCACGGCGTTCGATCGCGACGAGGAGCTTCGCCTGGACCGACGCCGGAAGATCGCCGACCTCGTCGAGGAACACAGTGCCGCGCTCCGCAGCCTCGAGCAGGCCCGGCTTCGCTTGCGCCGCGCCGGAGAACGCGCCGCGCTCGTAGCCGAAGAGCTCGCTCTCGAGCAGGTTCTCGGGCAGGGCGGCGCAATTCAGGTGAAGGAACGGCCCTGCCGAACGCCGGGAGCGGTCGTGGATGAGCCGCGCGAAGTAGCCCTTGCCGGCGCCCGTTTCACCGAGGAGCAGCACCGAGATCTCGGTTGGCGCGACGATCGATATGAACCTGTCGACGTCATCCATCCGAGACTTGGCCGGACGAGGCGAGCTCGCCCGGGCGGAGTCGGGATCGCGGCGCTGCGTGGGCGGTGCAGAGGTCGTCACGGGTGCTCCGGTCGGTGCAATCGTCGCGCCCGGCCGGAGGACGAGGATCGCGCTGCCGATCATGACCGGCTCGTTGAGCTCGACGCTGACGCGCTCGCCCTCGGTCAGCGTTCGCCCGCGCACGCGAGTTCCGTTCGCGCTCCCGAGATCCTCGATGAAGAAACCATTCGCATGATGGAGCTGCGCGTGGCGCCTGGAGATCGAGCGCGAGTCGATCGCGATGTCTGCGTCGGAGGCTCGTCCGATAAGACATGGATCACGCTCGGGAAGCGTCAGGGTCGTGGTGCCGCCTTCCCAGAGCAAGCTGACGACAGGGCGCGCCGATGCATCAGCCGGCGCTGTCGCGAGCTCGAACGTGCTGTCACCTTCTCCGGTCTCTCGGCGCTTGGACGTCGACACGACTCTCGGACGACGACGCTACCACACGCCGAGCCTTTCCAGCTCAGGGGCTCTCGAACCGAGCCGTGAAGAGCGCCACGTTGTACGGATCCCACGTCGACATCGTGTAGGTGACGCTGAAGCCGCTTCCGTCGACGGCGACGTCCGGGAAGAGGTACGTCCCGTAGAAGCTGGCCTTGCTGCAGTTGAACAGGCGCTCGCCGCTGCAGGTGCCCTCGGGCACGCAGCAGTACTGGGCCAAGAACGCCGGATCGGTGTTGTCGTGGATCGTGATCTCGTTGCTCCACGGGCCCTCGGGTTGGTTCGCGAAGCGTGCGACGACGCGATGCCCGCCGTGCGCCAGGAACATCCAGATGCCCATCTCGGGGAAGTAGCGGAACGACGTCTCTCCGAACGTCGGCTCGGCGATGATCGGCGCCGCGTTCGCCGCCGGCGCAGCGACCCACTGTGCACTCGCCGCGTCGTAGACCTCGTAGCCGCCCGGCGCCTCGATCGAGGCGAGCGCCTTGCGGGCGAGGTGGATCGGGCTCTGACGGTACTCGCCGGTGCCGAACATGTAGACGTAGGCGCCGCTCGGCTCGGCCGCGATGTTGATGAAATTGCCACCGAGCGGACCGTTCGCGGCGAAGCGCTCGTCGACTCGATGAACGATGTCGTAGTTCGGTGTGCCCGCGGTCGAAGGCGTCGGCCACTTCGCCAGGTACGAAGCCTTCATGGTGAGCGCGTAGGGCGACGCTACCGTCGTGTAAAAGACGTAGATCGAGCCGCCGTAGGAGAAGGCTCCCGAAGGGACCTCGAAGGTGCCGGGGAGCGCGGGGAACGCGTTCTGCCCGTACGGACCAGCAGGATTCTTGATGTACTCGGAGAGCTCGTGACCGCTCGGCGGGTACATCGCTCCTGCGGCGAAGTCTGCTTCGATCGCGGGATCCGCGATTGGGCCCGCGCTCGCTCCAGGAGCGACGCGCAAAAAACGTAGGCCGTCGCAGAGCACCGCCGGATCGGCCGAGGCCGCCGCCCTGCCGTCCGCGGCGAACCCGACGGCGTCCGGCACCGACTCCGAGAAGGGCCAGATCACCTTGTAGCCGACGGTGTCGCCGAAGAAGAAGAAGAGGTCAGAGCCGTGACCGACCGGGATGCCCAGGTCGGTTCCCAAGACGTTGGCGCGGGTCTGCGTCGCGTTCGGCGTCGGATCCGACTGGTTGATGTCGTTGATGAGCTTGCAGACCTCTTGCGTGCTCGCGAGGACGGGAGGGTCATCGGCGATGTTTCCGCCCTGACCCCCGCCGCCCTGCCAGCCTCCGCCTTGTGCTCCCCCGCCCGTGTAGTTGCCGGCTCCGGTGCCGTAGGCCGAGGACGTCGAGCTGTCCTGGTTTCCGCTGCCGCTCGAGCGCGCGCTGCCATCCGAGTCGTCCGACCCCGGATCGACGTCCCCACCCCAAGTGCACGAAGCGAGCACCAGGCAGATCGGATAGAGCGCGCGTCTCATCTCACTTGCCCCAGTTGTCGGACTTGATCGAGTTGGTTGCAGGATCCCAGAACCAGTGCTTGGCGTTGCCCGTCGCGTCCAACGCCCAGACGTGTTGCTGAGCGCCGATGGTAACAGCCGTCGGGTCTTGGGCGATGCCGTTGCCCCAGGTGTCGTGCTTGAGCCCTGCGCCGGGCGCCCACCACCAGTGCTCGACAGTACCGCCCGTGCCGCGGGCGAACGCGTGCTGCTCTCCGTTCGCCGTCACGAAGACGCTCGGCCTGCCGACGACGCCCTCGCCCCACGTGTCGTGTTGCACGCCGTTCGTCTCGGGTCCCCACCACCAGTGTTGGAGCTTGCCGCTGCCGTCGACGGCCCACACGGCCTGGTAGTCGCCGATGAGCAGCGCGGCCGGATCGCCGGCCAGGCCGGAACCCCAGGTGTCGTGCGAGATGCCGAGATTCGGCGCCCACCACCAATGCTCCAGCGTACCGCCGGTGCCGCGCACGAACGCGTGCTGCTCCCCATTCTTGGTGACGAGAACGCTCGGCCTGCCAACGACGCCCTCGCCCCAGGTGTCCTGCTTCACACCGCCGGTGTTCGGGCCCCAATACCAGTGTTGAAGCTTCCCGGCCTGATCGACGGCCCAGACGCCTTGGTAATCGCCGATCACGATCGCTGCGGGATCGCCTGCGAGACCGCCATTCGGCGCCCAGTTGTCGAACTTGCCGCCGCCCACCGGATCCCAGAACCAATGAGCGAGCGAGCCGTCCGCGCCGCGTGCGAACACGTGCTGCGAGGTACCGTGGACGAACGTCACCGGGTTGCCAGAAGTTCCGGTGCCCCAGGTGTCGGTGATGACTGCCTGCTGCCCGCCGTCCCAAAAGTGGTGGCGAATGTTGCCGGCGCCGTCGCTGTGCAAGAAATGCTGCTGATTGGGATAAAGGAACGCCTGCGATCCCTCGGCGGCGGGCGGCGGCGCCTCCTTCGGGAGGCCGGCCGGCGAAATGAACCCGCTGATCTTCATGTTCATGACGCCGGGCTTCGAGCCCACGACGCCGAGGTACGCGGGCTGGTTGACCTTGACGCTCGACGTCGATGAAAAGTGCGCCTGGCTGCCGCTCTGACCGCCCCAATTGCCGCTCACCGTCACGATGGTGCCGTCGGGGTTCACCTTGGTGACCAGGGCGACGTGATCCGCCCAGCAATTGCCCTGGTAGTTGTAGACGACCGCATCGCCTACATGAGGGGTGTTCGAGAGTGTGCCGTGTTCTTGGCCATAGCAGTAGAAGGTCCCCGCGGCGGCGGTCAACCCATCCACGTCTGCCCCGGCCTGCTTCCACACCCACCTCGCGAAGTCGGAGCACCAATACTCGGGCTGGCCGCCATTGCCGTAGCAGCTCGACTCGAAGCCCTTACCGCCCAACGAATTGGTTCCGCAGGCAGTCTTTCCGATGTTGTCATTCGCGAGCTTCGCGATCTTCTCGGCCCCGAGCGCGGCTTCGCTGTCGTCCGCGTCTTCGACTCCGAGTTCGGCCGGCTCTTCGGGTGCGCAGCCGGTGAGGGTTGCGAGCGTGATTGAGATTGCGGCGGTTATCGTACGTAGGGTCATTGCGCACACCAGAGCAACCGTCGTTCCACCGAGAATCTCCTCATTTCAGTCGGCACCGCGCGCGATGAAGGAGGCAGTTCGTAAAAACTCTGCGCAACCTGCTCGTCGAGGCTCAATCGGTTCGCCAGGTGAGCGTCGCGAGGATGCTGTCGAAGGCCTCGTCGCAAGCGGCGCGCTCGTCGATCGGCCCACCCACGGCGAAGATCATGTGCTGCCCTCCACGGACGACGTGCGCTTGAAGCTGACAGAGCTCCTTCTTCTCGCTTCGCCATCGCGTCCGCAGCACGAAGCCAGGCACCCCTCCGACCGGCGCCGGAGCCTCGTCGACCACAGAAAAGCCCATCAGACGCTTCTGGTTCAGCCGGACATGCTCGTCCACCAGCTCGCGAAGGCTCGTCTCTCCTTCGATCGGGCGGCGATGAACGAACACGCCGAGCGTCTTGTCGCCAGGGAGCTTGGCTTCGAGGCCGTGGATGGTCTTGTCCTCGAAGGTCCTGTTCGGCAGGTCGAGCGCCGCTTCGTTCAAGTAGTAGCTCGCCATGGATCGTCTCCTCGTCGATCAGCTGCTGCGCCACGCGACGCTTCGCACGATGCGATCGAACGTCTCTTCACACGCCGCGCGGTCCGTCGACGGCCCGGTGACCGCGATGCTGATCCACATCTCGTCGAAGGCGACGTGAGCCTGCATTTGGTAATAGACCGCGTCGCGCGCACGCAGCCGGGCACGGAGCACGATGGCCGGCGCGCCGGCCAGTGCGACCTCTGCCTCTTCTACGAGCGTGTATCCGTTTCCTTTGGCCTTGTTCGCCGTGACCTCGGCCTCCACCAGCTGCCGCAGGCTCTTGCCGGTCTCCATGGGGACGCGTCGTATCTCGACGCCGAGCGGATCCTCTCCCGGAAGCGGCGATACGAGCCTGTGCAGCGTGCGATCGACGAACCCCCGATCGGGAAGCGCGAACGCGGCCTCGTTGACGTAGTAGGTCGGCATCAGGTCACCCGCCCGAGTCGCATAGCAGGGGCCGTTCCAGCCGAAGTGCCGGCCGATTCAGCGAGCGAGGGCGCGCGCGAGCGCCGTGCAGCTTGCGCAATTTCTTTACATCACCGCCGCTTGCACGTCGCCGGCGCAGCCTTCGCCGGCAGAAACGCTCGCCCCGGCTTGCTCGCCCCCGCCGGGAGGTAGCGCACCCTCTTCTCCTTGCCGCTCTGCAGGACCGTCATGACGACGGCAACGTCGGAGCGATCCGGGCGATAGTCGATGGCGACGATCGCGTCGCCATCGCGTAGGCCGGCACGGGCCGCGGCAGATCCGGAGACGACGCGCTCGACGGCGAGGTCCCGCTTCCCGGAGAGCGTGAAGCCGAGCTCGAAGGGCGCGACGGCTCGGTCGCGCAGCTCGTAGCAGGGGCCGAGCGCTGCCCGATCGAGCGCCACCTTGCCGCGATCGAGGCTCTGCTCCATTCGCGCTGCCTTCGCGCCACCGGCGACGCTGCGCACGGCGGCGAAGAAGGCTTCTCGAGAGAGCTCCCCGGATCGCGCCGCACCGGCCTCCTGCACGATGCTCTTCAGGACCTTTCGCAGATCGGCGGCGCCGAGATCGAGCGAGGCGAGGGTGCCGCGCGCGGTCAGCGCCCGAATCGCTGCCTCGCGCTCCTTTGCGTCCGCCGAACGGGCGCGCGACGCGAGCTCATCGAGCCCCACGGCGTCCGAGCCGGAGAGGGCAGCCTCGGCAAGGAAGGCGTTGATGTCCGCGGCCAGCTCGCCATCGTCGATCGCGCCGAGCTCGTGGAGGGTGAAGAGCGCCACCGCACGGCTCACGCCTTCGCTGAACCAGAGCCCGCGCGTCTCGTCCTCGCCGTTTCTCGAGCCCATCCACAGGGCTCCGCCGATCGTCCTCTGCGCGAAGAGCTGGGCGATGCGGATCCGTGCGCCGGAATCGAAGCCGGCCGAAACGTCCGCAGAGAGCGCGAGCCCGCGCGCGCGGCGTCGGATCGAGATCGGGCGCTCGGGATGCGCGCCCGCCAGGATGACGAGGCTCGCGCTCGGATCGGTGTCGGGCCGGGCGATCCCGAGCCAGCGATCGATCGACGTACGAAAGCCGGCGGTCTCTGCCGCAACCCACCTCGGATCGAACGAGACGTAGCCGAGCGCTGCCGCGTGATCGCGCCCCTCCGGCACGCGCATCTCTGCGGTGGTGAGGTTGCCGAAGACGAACACGCCGCTCTCGAGCTCCGCTCCACCGGCGACGGTCTCGAGATCGTCGCGCAAACCAAAGGAGGACGCGGCATCGGTCAGGAACGTGCCGTCCGCCACGAGACGGATCCGCGTCGGCTGGCTGTCCATCTCGGCCGGCAGCGCGAGGGTCTGCTCGCCGCAGAAGCTCGCTCGATCCGGCTCGACGACGAAGCGGCACACGTCGCCGCCGGCCGGAGCGTCTGCCTTGGCTGCGACGACATAGCGCAGCTCGACCGGCGGAGCCGGCGCACGCGCCGCCGCGAAGATGACCGATCCGTTTGCATCGTCGCGCCTCGAGACCGGGAGCGCTCCGTCTCGGTCGCGTGCGGTGACGTCCGAAATCTGGACGGTACGGCCGTCGGCGATCGACCAGGGTCCTCGTGGCTCGGCGCGAAGTACGATCGCCACGCGGAGGCGCCCCTCTTTGGGCTCGGGCTTCAGCTCGACGACCACGGACGGGTCGACCGCGGCGCGCTTCGCGGGCTGGGGCGCGTCGACCTCGGCCGAGTCGTTGGATGCGGGGAGCATCGTGGGGAGCTGCGCCGAGCAGGCCCACGTGAACGACAAACAAGCGATCGTGAGTGTGCGGACCATGCTTCCGACCGTAAGGGCCGAACGTCATCGCTCTTCGTGGGTCAGGTCACCGTTGCGTCACCGGCCTGATGCACGGGTTGCGCTCGGGCGATGCCCCTGCGCCCTTCCTCACGTAAGTCTGCGAAATCCCGCAGGCATGCCTCTTGCGGCGGTGCCGGCATGCACGCACTCGCTCCAACGGTTGGACCCATCGAACGCTTCATGGTCGACGACCACGTCCGGCTCGATCGCCTGCTCTCGGCAGCTACGGAAGGACCCTCGATCGACACGGACGCTTACGCGCGCTTCCGTCACGATCTCTTGAGGCACATCGCGATGGAGGAAAAGGTCCTCTTGCCGGATGCGCGCGCGAGACGAGGCGGCGCTCCGCTCGAGATGGCCGCTCGGCTCCGCGCGGATCACGGTGCGATCGCGAAGCTCCTCGTTCCGACCCCCACGCATGCCATCGTGGATACGCTCCGCGCGATTCTCGCACGGCACAACGTCTTCGAAGAAGGGCCGCTCGGTCTCTACGCAGTCTGTGACGCGCTCGCTGGAGACGATGCGCCCGCCGTCGTCGAGCGCCTCCGCGCGCAGCCGAGCGTTCCCGTAGCGAAGCACTACGACGGCCCGCTGCTCCGGTGGTAGCGGCGGGGGTGCGGCCTTCGTCGATCTCGGGCTCGATTCGTGAAACGATGGAGCTCGAGGTTGCAGCCATGAACCGATCCTTCTGTCTGGCGTTGGGCGCGCTCTCGACGTTCGCTTTGCTCGCCTGTGAAGCCGAAGAGACCACAGCGGGTGGCGGCGGCGGGGGAACCGGCGACGGTGCAGGCGCCGAAGGCGGCAACGCTGCGCAAGGCAGCGGCGGCGGGACGAACCTGGCGTGGCAGCCGTTGATGACAGCCGAGTGGCAGCTCGGTCCGGGCGAGGAGATCACCTCGGACCTCCACACCTTCGTCCTCGATCGCGACATGTACATCGGCGGCATCCGACCGATCGCGCCAAAAGGGACGCATCACACGGTGCTGGCGAACGGGCCGGCGATCATGGGCAACATCATCTATGCGTCAGGCGTCGGCACCAACCCGCTCGAGTTCCCGCCCGGCGTCGGCCTCAAGCTCCACGCAGGCGACGAGCTCACGCTGCAGCTTCACCTTTTCAATACCGCCCTCGAGAGCCTCTCCGGCACGTCCGGGATTGAAGTGGTCGAGATCGCTCCGGAGGACATCCAAGAAGAGGCCGACATCTTCTTGCCGGGCCCGATCGATCTGAACATCGCACCGAACCAGGTCACCACGCAGTCCGGCGTCTGCACCGTCGACTCCGAGCAGACGATCTTCGCGGTGTTCCCGCACATGCACCAGCTCGGGACCCACTTCAAAACCACGCTCACGATCGGCGGCGCGGACACCGTGATTCACGATGGCGCCTACGACTTCAACCACCAGGCCTTCATTCGCTTCGAGCCCATCCAGCTGAAGCCGGGTGACTCGATCACCACCGAGTGCACCTGGAACAACACCACGCAACAGACCGTCGGCTGGGGCGAGAGCTCGACCACCGAGATGTGCTTCTCGATCCTGTATCGATACCCGGCCAAGGCGGATCAGGGCTTCTGTATTCAGTGAGCCCTGACCTCGATCCCTACGCACCACCACGACTCGAGGTGCCGGCGGGCCAAAGCACGCAACCCAGCGATGCAACAGGCCTGGTGGCCTCGGTCCATTTCGAGAGCGAGCGGCGACTCTTTCGACAGGCGCTCGGTATCCGCGGCACCGGAACGGTTCGGTTGGAGCCCTGGGGCCTGACGTTGAACGGCCAAACGATCTCGATGAAGGGCCGCGCGTTGAGAGCTCTCTCCGTCATCCTGTGTGTGGGTGCTTTGGCTCTCTTCGCTTTAACCTGGACCACCATCGTCGTCGGGCCGGCCCTCATCATCGTGGCGCTGGTTTGGATCGGCGGCGGGCGCCTCTACAAACCGGCGACGGTCGGCCTTCCATGGAACGAAGTACGGTCCATTCATACCTACGGGGCGGGGCTCTGGCTCGAGACCGCGCGCGGCGATCTGATGTTGTTCCCTCAGCGAAGCCGACACGATTCGAGCGGTCAGCACGCGGCGCTGCAGCAGATCGGCGCCGCGGCCTACCAGCGAGTGCCGGCCGGCTAAGCAGTCGCACCGTGGATGAATCGACTGCGAACGACTCAGCCGGTGCGGAGCTCGTTCTGGGCCCTGCGGAGTCCGTCCCCGGGGTCTCTTCGACGGCGCCGATGATCCCCTAGCCGATCGCCGCCACGGGTTGCCGAGGGGCGGCTGGAACGCGTGCTCGAAACGTGCCTCACGCCCGGCCCAGGCATCTGCCTGTACTTCCCGTCGCGCATGCGGCACAGCCCCAAATGCGAGCGCTCGTCGAGCCGGTGAAGGGTCACAAGCAATCGACGAGCGCATCGTAGATCGTGCTCGTGGACCCCGCAGCGGCCGCCAGAGCGGCGACTCTCCCGGAAGCTCGGGCGAGAGCGCGGCCGTGAGCTCGCTCACGGTAGCGTCCACGGTGAACCTGCAGGTGGCGCCGCGGGTCGCAACGCCGATCCCGCCCTTCTTCTTCGCCCAGCTGTCACTGGCGCCGAAGCTCCACGCGCAGCTGCCGATCTTCTTGGTCGCGACGTCCTCGCTGCAGCGCATGCGGAGCGCGGCCCAATTGGCGAAGTCTCCTTCGCAGAAGGTGTCACCGCATACTTGATCGAAGTCTCTGCGCAGGGCTTGGGTCATCGCATATCAGGCGTCGAACTCTGTGCCTTCGAGACGTTCGAGCACGTCGGCGAAGGCGCCTTCGGTCGGCGCCGGCAGCGCTTCGAGCTCGATCGGCTCCTCGAAGCAATCGCCGAACACGTCGTAGAGCGACGCGTCGAGCCCCGGCAGCGTCGCGTGCAGCGGATCTTCCGCAAGGCCAGCCAAGAGATCGGCCGCTTTGCCCTTGGGGCGAACGCGGCAGACGAAGATCGGCACGTTGGCAGCGACGGTACCGTCAGCTCTAAGCACGATGTCATTGCTGGCCGCGAACGTCCAGGCGCACTCCTTCAAGCGGCCCTTCTTCTTCGTGACCGAGCACGTGAAGTCCAGCGAGGTCAGGTTGGCCTAGTCGCTCTCGCAAACGTGTCGCCGCAGATGTCGTCGAACGCCGATGCGAGCGTGCGGCGGAGGGCGAGCCAACGCTCGATGTCTGCGTCGCTGGTGAGATAGTCGCCGATCTCGACATACTCGGTGCCGATCGCGCTCGCCTCCTCGTCCGCGGCATCCGGCTCGGTGCCGGATGGCTCCGCCGGCGCGCAGCCGGCGAGAAGGTTGAAGCACAGGGAGGCGCAAACATACGGGGGGAGACGTGATGTGCTCATGCGCGCGCTCTCAGCACGCAGCGCGCCATCGGGAGACGCCGATCCCGGAAACGCGGCCGAACCCCCCGGGTCTGCGTCTTCGTCGTTCCCCGTGCGCATGCCAGTTTCGGCGTGTGAGCACCGAGCGAATGCGAGCCGTCGTTTATCGGTCCTATGGCGGACCCGAGGTATTGGAGCTGGAAGACGTCAGGAAGCCCGTGCCTCGGGACCACGAGGTTCGCGTAAAGGTCTTCGCGACGACGGCGACGGCGGCCTGCGGTCTCATGCGCAGAGCCGACAACCTCACCGCGCGGCTCGTCCTCGGCTTGCGCCGGCCTCGCGCCCGCTTCCGGGTGATGGGGATCGAGCTCGCGGGCGTAGTCGAGCGCGTAGGCTGCAAGGTCAGCCGCCTTCGCGAGGGCGACAGCGTGTTCGGCTTCGCGGGCTTCTCGGCCGGTGCCTACGCAGAGTACGTGTGCATCTCGGAGCGAGGCTCGCTCGCGCCCATGCCGCATCGGCTCACCTACGAAGAGGCAGTGTCGCTCGTGGATGGCCCGACGACGGCGCTCTACTTCCTTCGCGACCGAGCGCGCATCCGCCCAGGCGACCGCGTGCTGATCATCGGCGCGTCGGGCAGCATCGGTACTGCGGCCGTGCAGCTCGCACGGCACTTCGGCGCCGAGGTCACCGCCGTCTGTAGCGGGGCCAACGCGGCGCTCGTGACCTCGCTCGGGGCGCACCACGTCATCGATTACACCGAGCAGGACTTCACGACGAGCGATCGGCGCTGGGACGTCGTCTTCGACACCGTCGGCAAGAGCTCGTTCTCGAGATGCAAGCGCGTGCTCACCGACGGGGGGCGGTACCTCGTCACCGTGGGTCCGCTCTTGGCTCTCTATCTCCGGGACGCCTGGTCCAGGCTCTTCGGAAAGAAGAAGCTCATGTTCGGCATGTCGGTCGACAAACACGAGGGGCTGCGCCTCGTCTCCACGCTGGTCGAGAGCGGGCAGCTGCGGCCCGTCGTCGATCGGCGCTACGCTCTCGACGAGATCGCCGAGGCCCACCGCTACGTGGATACCGGTCGCAAGAAGGGCAACGTCGTCATCCAGGTCGCTCATGGTTAACGCCTTCACCATCGAATCGATCACCCAGGTCCACGAGATGACCCGCCAGCGCCCACCGGCGCACCCTCTCATCTCGGTGATCGGCGCTTCGTGGCAGCCGCCGCTGCAGATCCCCGAGGGCATCGTCAGCGCGCGCATCACCTCGAGCCTCTACTCGATCAGCCTCAAGCGCGGCGACGAGTGCGGCCTCAAGTATGGCCGCCATCACTACGACTTTCAGGCCGGCAGCGTCATGTTCCTCGGTCCCGGCCAATCGATCGTGCCGATCGCAGACGCACGCGAGCTCGAAGAGGACGGCGACGGCTGGACGCTGATGTTCCACCCCGATCTGATCCGGAAGAGCCCGCTCGCCTCCAAGATGAGCGAGTTCAGCTTCTTCGGTTACGACTCGCACGAGGCGCTACATCTTTCGGACGAGGAACAATCGATCCTCACCTCTGCCGTCAAGCGGATCGAAGAGGAGTACGCGCGCGGGATCGATCAGCACAGCCAGGAGCTACTCGTTTCGCACGTTCAGCTGCTCCTCACCTACTGCCAGCGCTTCTACGGCCGGCAGTTCAGCCTGCGATCGAACGCCAACAAGGACGTCATCTCGCGCCTCGAGGCGTTCCTCCAGCAGTACTTCGAGTCGGACCGCCCGGCAAAGGACGGTCTGCCGACGGTGCAGGTCTGCGCCAAGGCGATGGGCTACTCGCCGGACTACCTCAGCGATCTGCTCAAACAAGAAACGGGCAAGAACACGCGCGAGCACATCCACTACTTCTTGATCGAGCGCGCCAAGACACGCCTCCTCGGCTCGGAAGACACGATCAGCGAGATTGCGTACTCCCTCGGGTTCGAGCACCCCCAGCACTTCTCCAAGCTGTTCCGGAGCAAGACGGGGATGTCGCCGGGCGAGTACCGGGCGTGAGGTCGAGCGCGGCCTACGTGGCGAAGCTGCGTGCGGAGTACGTGCTGCCGTACCGTGCGGGTGTCACGCCGACGATGCGCCGGAAGTGGCGGGTGAGCTGGCTCTGGTCGTAGAGCCCCACCCGCGGCGCGAGCTCCGACGGGCGCACCCCGGCGCGGAGGAGCGCCTTGGCGCGATGAATGCGAAGGTGCGTCAGGTACGCGTGCGGAGGAAAGCCAACCTGCGCGCGGAACGCGCGGCACAAGTGGAACTTGTCGAGCTCTGCGTAGCTCGCCAGATCGTCGAGCGTGACCAGGCCGGCGAGGTTCTCGCGCAGATACTCCATCGCACGCCGCACAGGCCGCGTGTAGTCCGGCCTCGCATCACCCAGGCGCGCGAACGTCGTGACGGCCTCCGTCAGGGCGACCTCGAGCGATAGGCGATCCGCGCCGGAAATCACTGCGTCGTGCAGGCGATGGAACGGGGCGGCGCGCTCATCGCCGGCTTCGAAGTGCGGCTTGGAGATGACCTTGCCGGTCTCGCGCGCGCGCTCGATCTCTGCGGTTGGCAGCGTGACGGCAGTGAACGTGATGGAGCCGTCATGCGCGATGTCGCGATGAACGTCGCCCGGCTGCTTTACCAGGATCGATCCGGGCTCGGTGCGCCACACCTTGCCGCGCCCCCAGAACGTCGAGCGGCCGCGCTCCAGACGCCCCACCGCGTAGTACTCCTTCACCCCGGTAACGAGCGTGTCCCTCGTTTCGCGAAACGCGCGAAGACCGGGGACCGAAATCGAGAGCGCGAGGGCCGCCACCCTGAGAAGGTAGCGTGCGTGCGAGCGCTCGGCTTGGAGATTCTTGGCAGAAAATTCGCGCCAAGAAGCGCCTATTGCGGGCTGCGAACGAGAGCCAAATCGCGCGGCATGCACAACAACCGCGTTGCCCTCGTGACCGGGGCAAACAAAGGAATCGGTCTCCAGATCGCAAAGGACCTCGCTGCTCGCGGCCTCACCATCCTGGTCGGGTCGAGAAGCATCGAGAACGGCGAAACGGCAGCGAAGAGCATCGGCGCCGGCGCGCGCGCGATTCAGCTCGACGTCACGAGCCACGCATCGATCACCGCCGCGGCCGAGCGCATCCGGAAGGAGCTCGGGCGCCTCGACGTCCTCGTCAACAACGCGGGCATCTCCCACACGGGGAGCCCGAGCATGAAGTTCGAAGAGATCTTGGCCGCCGGCCGGCCGAGCGTCGCGTCCCTCGCCGAGGTGCGCGCCGTGTTCGAGACCAACGTGTTCGGCGTGATCGCCGTCACCCAGGCGATGCTGCCCTTCCTTCGCGAAGCGCCGGCGGGACGCATCGTCAACGTGTCGAGCTCGGTGGGCTCACTCACCAAGCAGAGCGACCCGACGAACCCGATTCGCATCCCGAGCGCCGGATACTGCCCCTCGAAGACCGCGCTCAACGCTCTCACCGTCGCGTTCGCCCTCGAGCTCGAGAAGACGCGGATCAAAGTGAACGCGGCGTGCCCGGGCTACACCGCGACCGATCTCAACCAGTTCACCGGCACGCGCACGGTGGAGCAAGGGGCGCGCGAAGCGGTGCGTCTCGCACTCCTCGACGAGAGTGGTCCGACGGGCACCTTCTCGGACGAGGACGGCCGGTTGCCCTGGTGAGCCGAAGAGGCGCTACTTCTTGCCGGGCGGCATCAGAAAGACGCCGCTTAGCACGTACTTTCCGTGCGGCCCGGCGACCTCTTTCCCAGTCCGCTCGTCGAAGGACAGCGTCACGTCGAGCCCGCGGTAGGCGAACGACTCCTTCGAGCCGTTGTAGAGAAGGTGGTCGTCGGAGTCGTGCGCCTTGTTGTGCTCGATGCGGCCCTTCGCGCCGAGCGCGGCAATCACTTCACCTGCACCGATGCGCGTTCGCGCGCTCCAGATGTCGATGCCTTTGATCGCATCGGGGCCCGTGCCAATCGCTCGTCGACTGACACGAAAGCGATCCCCCTCGAGGCCCGCGAGCTTCGCGACCTCCGCCGGCTCTTTCGCGAGCGCGTCGGGATGCTCCGTCAGGTAGGCGATCCCGGCGCGCAGCGTATCCATCGCCGCCTCGTCATCGATGACGGGCAGTACTTCCTCCGGCATCGAGACGGCGGCGTACCCGGTGAGAAGCACCTCGCCCAGAGGGACGCTGTCGGCCGAGTCTGCGATGTCGCTCCGGTCCACTGCCACACTGACGGTGATGCGACCGGGTCCCCAGATCTCGGGCCCATCCTTGCCCTCGGTCGCCAAGCGAAACGTCTTGAAGCCCCAGGCGCCGGTCGTCGAGCGCGTGGCGACCGGCTTGTCGAGCCCCATCGCGGCCACGAGGTCCTTCGCCGGCTTCTTCGGAAACTCCAGGCTCCACGCGCTCACGCCCGCAGGCTCGAGCTTCACATCCGCAGGAAGCGCGAGCTCTTCACGTAGCTTCTTGCTCGACAGGTAGTAGAGCGCCGGCTCGCAGCTCAGCCTCCGCATCGCCGCGGCCACCACGGACAAATCATTTTTCACCGCAGGCAGCGGTGCGCACTTTTCGTTCTTCGGCGGCGGCGTGGAAGACGCGTAGTGCGTCGGCCCATCGGGTGCGGGCTTGGGCACGGCAGGGGTCGTCGTTCTCGCGCTCGCAGAAGGCGCGCCGCTCTCCTGCGATGCGGTGGAGCTCCCGGTCGGGGCCGGCTTGTTCGCCTCCGAGCAACCCATCGAGAGCAACAAGAGCGCCACCCATGCACCCCGACCTCGTGTCATAGGGGATGGATACGAGCTTCGCCCGCAGGCGGTCTACGGCGCGCAGCAGATCGTCCGCGGAACGTCGGGCGTCACCGTACCGGTCGGCGCAAGATCGCCCGCGGACTCGCAGGTGCCCGTCGCGGTGGCGGTCGCGAGGATGCTCTCGGGAGCGACGCCGTCGAGTGGGCTTTGGACCTCCACACACAACGCGAAGTCCAGCGAGGTGTAGGTAAAGCTGGGTCCGCTGCAGTCGGTCGATACATACGTCTTGACCGTCCCGCCGCACGACGCCTCGAGGGTGCACGAGCACAGGCTCGCATCCGGACACGCGCGGGAGTCGACGAACCCGTCGTAGCGATTGGGTCGAAATCCTGCCCGGTCAGGACCGCAGCCCCAGGGGCTTTAGCTACTCGACGTAGCCCACGTCGCAGCCGTACTTCACGTCGAGCTTGGCCATCGCATCACCTTGCACCGCTTCGCACGAGTCGGGACAAAGGTGGATCGTCTCGTCCTCGATGTAGAAGGCGTCGGCCTCGCAGTCGGCGAGGTCGGGCACTTGATGGAAGGAGATCGGATCTCCGCCCATGCTCGGCGTGAAGTCGACCTGGACCGTGGTGGTGTCGATCGTCTGGCCCATCTGCGCCTCCGGCACCGGGATGTCGCAGGCGAGCACGGACTGTTCGATCACGTTCTCTGCGATTGTCTGGAACACGGCGTCGTACGCTTGGTACTGGCACACGGGAAACCGCAGACCGCCCGACAGGATGCTCGCCTGCTGTACCGCCTTGCCGGCACCGAGGTCGTCGCCCATTCCGGAGCAGACCCCGGATACGATGGGATCGCTCGGCAGCCAAGGCGCCGTCGGCGGGGTGTTCTGCATGAGCCCGATGATCGAATGGAGCGTGTACTTGCGCTCCGTCGCGGTACCGAAGGCCTCGGGATCGAGCGCGAGGAGGTTCGTATCGAAGGCGTCACCGACCGAGGTCGCGTTCGACGTGCTCTCGGTGTCCGAGAAGATGAGGAACACCTTCTGCGAATCGGGTCGCAGCCATTCGGAGAACCCGTTCGGAGCCAACCCGCTGTTGTCCGGCAGAGAGTAGAAGTTGATCAGCGCCTCCAGGATGCTCCCGCTCCCGGTAGCCCTGTTGTAGTGGAAGAAGCGCTCGGTATTCGCCGGCACAGGCGGCGGGCTCGCGCAATCTGCGCCGCCGAGGGGCGGGCCGACGCAGAGACCGACGCCCGCGCCGTATTGCGCAAGCGCGATCACGCGGTAGTCGAGCATGTGATCTTCCAAGACGCCGGCGAGCTTGTCGTTGATGTTCTGCTCGACCGCGCTGCTCGCAGGGTTCATCGAGCTCGACGTGTCGACCATGACGACGAGGTCGATCGGCTTCTTCGCCAACTGAGCGTCGACGGTGGTCGCCGCGCACGTCGTGCCGCCGCCGGCTCCAGTGCCTGACGTCTCGAAGCCGCTCCCGGTGGTGCTCGCGGTCGTGGCCGCGTCTCCGGCCCCGGTTCCGCCGTCGTCGGCCCCGGGGTCCCCCGGACCTATCTCGCTGGTCGGCGCGCAGGCGATGAGGAGCGCGCTGCCGAGGCCGAGGGTCGGCAGCAACCCGAGGAGGGCTCGATCTTTTGCCATGCCTTCTTCTTCGACATCGGCTGCGCTTCCTTAGGACCGCTCGGCAAAAAAATTCCGTCCCTATGCTTTGTGCCCGAGATCTTGGGCTCGAGCCCGTATCTCGGCGTGCTCGGGGACTGCCCAGAAGCTCAGCGCGAGCTCGGCCCGGCGGATCCGATCGGCCCGACTCGAGGTGCGCCGCAGCGCCTCCGCCAAGAGGCGGCGGGAGCGCTCCGCCTCGCCTGCCAGCTCGCGCGCATCGATCAGCGCGAGCAAGCTGAGCCCTTCGGCCCCGTCGATGAACGGGACGCGCTCGAAGAGAGCCTCGAGGTCGTCTGCGAGACGCGTCGCCGCAGCGACGTCGCGGTGCAGGAGCGCGGCGCGAACCGCAGCGCCGAGCGAGCGCGCCCGCTCCATATCGCCCGGTGCACGTGTGAGGGCTTCGTCAGCGAAAGCTGTCGCGCGGTCGGCGGAGCCGATGGCAGCCGCGGCGAACGAGGCGAAGGCGTACGCCACGGACGCGAGCCGAGCGTTCGGCGCCGCGCGGCGTGCGACATCGATGGCGAGCTCTTCCGCCTCTCCGAAGCGTCCTTGATGAAAGCGCACCATCGCGAGGTTCTTCGTCGCGAGCAGATGAACGAACGGCATCGCCGACAGAGAAGCATCCCGAAGCACGCGCTCGATCAGCGACTCGGCTTCGGCCAGTTGCCCGAGCTCGATCAGCGCAAAGCTCAGGTTCGTCCGGTCGTGAAGCAGAGCGCGGACATCGCCGGCTCGCTCGACGAGCGCAGCCGAGCGTTCGAGCTCGGCCGCGTGGGTCTCGAGGTCTCCGTCGAAGAGCGCGACCACGGACCGTGCGAGAGCGACCCTGCTGGCGACGTACGGATCGCCCGCCGAGGCAGCGTCGGCCACGTCATCGAGCCGTGCAGAGAGCGCGCGCGAAGCGTCTTGCCGTCCGGCGGCAGAGAGCGCCGTCACGAGCCTCGCGGCGCACGCGACCACCCAACGCGGCGCGCCCGGGCCCATCGCCTGTGCAACCAGGCGCGCGATCTCTTCGATGCGATCGCCGTCGCCGAGCCGCGCCGCAGCGACGCCGACTTCGGTCGCGGCGCGGATGAACGACACCGACCCCGGCCCGAGGTGGCGCATCGCCTCCTCGCCGTGGCGCATCGCCTCGCGCGGCACGTTGGTCCACGAACTGGCCTGCGCCTGCAGCAAGTGGAGCCCGCCGAGCTCGGCGTTCGTCGCACCACATCGGATCGCCGACTCGACGTCTGCAAAGAGCGACGTGAAGTCACTCTCCGCCAGCGAGCGCTTGGCCGCGCGCCGATACCAAGTCGCAGCTCTGCTCGGGATCCCGGCGAGCTCGAGACGGGACGCGAGATCGCGCGTGTCGAAGAGGCCCGCCTCGTTGAGCCAGCGAGTCGTCAGTCGAAGCGCCGCAGCCTGCTGGCTTTCGGTCGTGCTGCGGAGGAGCGCTGCCTCGATGGCCGACCAGTCAGGCACGTCTTCGACGAATGCGCGACGCCCCGGCGCGAGTGGGACTCCCAGCGTCTCCGCGACGCGCTCGACGGCGCGCGCAACGGCACCGGCATCCAGAGGCCGCTTTTCCGGATCCGCCGCACACATCGACGCGACGAGCGAAGCTAGCTCGGCCGGGAGAGCTTCCGCAGATCCGGCGCACGCAGCGAGGACGCGCCCCAATGCGAAGACGTCGACGCGAGCATCGACCGCGGCCCCCGAAGCGAGCTCCGGCGCCATGAAGCCGGGCGTACCGAGCGTAGCTCCGCCGAACGTCAGGTCCTCGTCGTCCTCGAGCGCTTTCGCGAGCCCGAAGTCGAGCAGAACCAAGCAAGCGATCTCGCCGCCGGGCAAGAAGACATTGCTCGGCTTGATGTCCCGGTGAACGACCCCGCGGGCGTGCACCATCGCCAGCGGCTCACACATGTAGAGCGCGATTCGCAAGACGTCCGCGACCTCGACCGGACCGCGCTTCAAGCGATCGCCGAGCGTCTCGCCCTCGTAGAGCTCGGTGACCAAGAACGGGTTCGGACCGCCATCCAAACCGTGGTCCAGCACGCGGACCACGCGCGGATGCGCGAGCTCGTCCAGCAGCGCCGCTTCGCGCGCGAAACGCGCCTGCGCGGCGGCGTCCCACGCGGAAAGAAGCTTGATCGCGACGCGCCCGAGCTTGTCGTCCTCGGCCTCGAAGACGCGACCCATGCCCCCTTTACCAAGGAGCCGAACGAGACGATAGCGCCCGCCAACGACATCGCCCGCGTCGGGCTCGTGCGACTCGCCGGCGCCCTCGATTGCGCGCTCGAGCCGGCCGACGAGCGAGTCGCTGATCTTCATTGGCTCGCCGAGACGCCCAGCGCAGCTGCCTCGAGCTCGAACTCTTCGTCCGAGACCGTCAGCTCGCGCAGGCGCTCTCGCACGTGACGTCGAAACGCCGAGCGCGCGTAGCTCAGCGAATAGGTCACGTCGGTCACCTTCACGCCGAGATCCTTCGCGAGCCTCTCGTACGAGGGACGGTCATCGTCGGCGGCAAGATCGTACCGCTCGAAGACCTCCAAGTGTCGTGACTGTCCCTTCGCGGTCAGCTCCGCACGCAAGCTGACGAGCGCGAGCTTGAAGAGGCTCTTCTTGAGCTCACGCTCGAACACCGTGTCCGGATCCGCGTCCGGCGCGACCAGTGCCAGCTCCGCCTCGGCCGCGCTCGCGTCGAAGGACACCGGCTTGAAGCCGCTGCCGCGCTTCTGCCGCCGTTCCGCCTTTCGATCGTCGGCGACGAACCGATCCGCACACACGCGGACGAACGTGCGAAAGCGCCCTTTCGCGGCGTCGTAGCTTGCGAAGAAGTCGCGCTCGATCGCCGCGGCGAAGAACCCCTGCGTCAGCTCCTCGGCCTCTTCTTCGCTCTTCCGCCAACGCAGGCGAACGTGCTTGTAGACCGGCGCCCAGTAGCCTTGCGCCAAGATCTCGAGTGACCGGGCGCGAACGACAGGGTCGCTGGCGCGCGCGTCGATGAGCACGCTCAGGCGCGTCGCCGGAAAGCACTCCGCGCTCGAGGCCATGGAGAGAAGGTAGCTCGGCTCATCTGCCCCGGACAGAGGCCGTTCAAGCTAGGGCCGAGCGTCATGTCGTCGTGAGCGTCGAATACACCATCGGCGTTGAACAAGGCGAGGTACAGAGCGACCCGATCACGCCCACCGGCTGTTGACCGCGGCGGTTGGTTTGACACCAGGGCGGCGATCGCCGCCCTCCTCACCGCCGCGATCCGAAGTGGCTAGGTCCAGTCTGGACACCCCCACTTCGGATCCCGCATCAACCACGAACGTGTCGTCGAGCTCGCTTTCGGCGCTGGGCAGGCCATGCGCTCGGCGCCTCCCGGCCCAGGTTTGCAGCGCGAGCTGTCCGCGAACAGCTCGAACGAGCAACGGGTCCGACGGCCGAGCGCCAAGCCGTCGCGCTGCCGGTTGCGTGAGCCCCAGGAACACCGCCGCGTCTTCCGCGCCGACGACCTCGAGGAGCCGCGCGCGCTCGAACGGTGCCTCGAGCCCAAGCCCCAGCTGCAGCGACTGCTCCGCCGTACGCGCAAAGACTCCCGCTTGCTCGCGCGAGCAGCCGAGCACCACGTGCACGTGGGTGCCTGCAACGCAGAACGCCAAGAGGTCCCGCCCCCGGGCCCGCGCGATCAAGGCGCTCGCTACCCGTCGCAGCGCCGCCGGCGTTCCCGCAATCACCCGGTCGCCCGCCAAACGCATCGTGATGTGCCATGCCAATGCGCGCTCGCTCCGCATGTCTTCATGTCGACACGAGCGCGCGCAAGTTGCGTCGAATCGATGAAGCTCCTGCCTTCTTTCACCCCGCGCACGGCAGGTGGCCGACCGCCCGCGGCGCTGTGCGCACCGGGGTCAGTCGCGGGCGAGGGCATGAGATCCGAAGTGCTTCGGTCCAGTCTGGACACCCCCACTTCGGATCGCCATCTCCGCGAGATCCGGGCCTCTAGCGCCAGCGCGCTTCGCGCGGAGCCCCAATTTTCCAGCGATCGCGATCCGAAGTGCCAGGGTCGAGTCTGGACACCCCCACTTCGGATCGCTCTCTACCGACGCGGCCCGCGCCTACTCCGACCGCGCGCGCCGGTACATCACGTCCGACCGCAGCACATACTTTCTTCCCCGCACGACCTCTGCCCCCTGGTGGCGCAGGTAGTGCGCGAAGACCACCGCCAGGCCGGCATCCGGCTCGACGGCCGTATCCGGAAACTCCGTCGCGCCGCCCTCGAAGCCTGCATTCAGATAGACCATGAAGGTCAAGAAGCTCCGCTCGTCGTCGTTGCGGATGAACGCACCGTCGCGATGCCAGCGGAACGCTTGGCCGGGATCATACCGATAGAAGCGAAAGCGCTCGTTCAGGCCGAGCGCTTGCCACTCTTCGTCGACACGCTCCTCGACGTGCGGCTTCAAGCGGTCCCACAGGCGCGCAGCGAGATCGTGTTTGTCGACGATGACGCGCATGTTGTTCCGGATCTCGGGAGCCATCACGAAGCCGCCTGACGTCGTGATCGGCGCCTCGGTGAATCCCCGGCGCTCGACGTCCGCGATCGTCGCCTCGCACTCGGCGGGCGACATGAAGCCGGGGATGGTCGTCAGAACCGAGCGCATGGAAGGACTCTAGGTCAAGGACGAGCGACTTCCAGGCCTCTGACCCAAGGCCGTCTCCCGGCCCCAGCACGAGGTGCGCGTCGCTCGACACCGCGCCCGCTCCAGCCATACAGGCGGTCAAGAGCTCGGCCGCGGTTGCTCCCCAGACGCGAACGACTCCTTCGATTTGTCCCATAAGAGCCCTCGTGGCGCTGGCAGCTCACTCCTCCGGGTACGGGGGCGGCTTTCCCTCGTCGTCGAGAGCCCCACCGCGCAGCCACGCCAGCGTGTCGCAACGCTCGCGGTCCGAAAGGCCCCCGCGGTTCTCGACCATGTGCTCCAGATCCTCGAGCAGCCCCACTGGACGCTCGGTCGCGAATGGATACGACGACGACTCGAACACCTTCTGCGCGCCGGCGTTCTCCCCCTGGCGCTTGTCGTGGCACTTCGCGCAGTGCTTGGCGAACATCGGCGCCGCCGCTTCGGTGTAACGCAGATCCTTGCCTGCTTCAGCGGAGCACGACGCAGCGGGCGCGGGCGTTTCTGCCGCGGCGGGTCCGCACGCAGCGCTTGCGAGCGCGAGCGATGCGAAGAGCACTCCGGCTGCCTGTCTTGTCGCGAAGCACCTTCGGGCGAGCATTGCCGCGAGCTCCTCAAATCGCCGGAACGAACGGAAGCGCCGCGCCCATCTCACCGGCATCGTCGCCACGGTTTTCGGTGTCGCCGTAGCCGAGCTGACCGTGCGAGTTGTCGCCCCAGCACTTGAGTCGCGGGAAGAAGGGCCCGCCGATCTCCGAAACCAGAGCGCAGGCGTGGGCGCGACCTACGGCGAGCCTCACGATCTCGTAGTTGCTGCTGCCGAGATCGATCGCATCCAGCGCAATCATCTCGCCGGGATTGTCACCGATGTTCTCGGTGTCGCCGCGTCCCAGCTGTCCGCTCGAATTGAGCCCCCAACAATACGCGCCCGTGCTCGATCCTCCATCAGCGCAGGTGAAGTCGGAGGTGCCGCTGCTTACGAACCTACTGAGCGCGAAGCCTCCCCAAGCCGCAAAAAACCCTTGCAGGGTGCTGGTCTCACCGAGCTGATCACCGATATCCTGGGAGTTCCCGAGACCGAGCTGGCCCGCTCCGTTCTCACCCCAGCAGTACATGTTTCCGCCCAACACGCAGGTATGCGCGCGTCCGACGACGATGGGGCCGATTCCGGCGGTGGGGTTGAAGTCGACAACCGCAGCGGTCGCGACCGTCTCCCCCGCATTGTCACCCCACGTTGCGACGTTTCCCGCGCCCAGCTGACCACCGTCGTTGCGACCCCAGCAGCGAACGTCCTGATTGCTGTCGGCTCCGCATGCGTGGCTCCCACCTCGCATTTGCATCGTCGAACCGACCGGAAACGTCACTTGATTCGTGATCGGCACCTCACTCGGATCATCGCCGACATTCTGCGTAGAGCCCGTGCCGAAAATGCCATCTGCACCTGCGCCCCAGCATGACCAGCCGGCTGGAAAAGCCATGCACGTGACATTGTTGAATGCAGTCGCGCCTCCGTTCGCCGCTCCGCCGACGTACGTATAGGGGAGCGCGCTGCCCATCTCGCCCGGCTCGTCACCTCGATCCTCCGTGTCACCAAGCCCGAGCTGGCCTTCGGTGTTCTTCCCCCAGCACTTGAGCCCCTGGTTGGTAACGGTGGCACAGGTGTGGTGTTCACCCATTGCAAGTGGATGCCCGCCGGGCCCGTCGAAATCGATGCCGGTCAGCGCCTCCACCTCACCCGGGTCGTCGCCTCGGTCCTCGAGATCGCCGACGCCGAGCGCGCCGTGGGCGTTGTCGCCCCAGCACTTCAGAAGCGTCTGGTTCATGTCGCCGACGAGGAGGCAGGTTCGATCGCCGGCCGCGTAGACCTCGAAGGCCATCATGCAGTCGGTGCACCCGTCGCCCGGATCGGTATTTCCGTCGTCGCAGATCTCGCCAAAGGCCTGCTGGATGATGCCGTCCCCGCACCCCGGGACCTGGCACGTCGTCGTGCACTCGTCGACCTCGTCCAAGTTCCCGTCGTCGCACGCCTCGCCGGCCTCGACGGTGCCGTTTCCGCACACGGCCGGCGGCGCACAGGCGTCGCCCAAGCCGTCGCCGTCCGTATCGGCCTGATCCGGATTCGGTGTGCGCGGGCAGTTGTCCGCATTGTTGACCAGGCCGTCATGATCCTGATCCAAGATCCGATCGATGTCGGGCACATCGGCGGCAACGCCGATCTCGGCAATGCGATCGGCGAGGTTCTGCTTCACGACCGCGCTATCCAGAGCAAGCTGAGCAGCAAGCAAGGCCGGCACGTCCGCGGCGTCGATCGCACCATCCGCCTCGAGATCCTGGGCCGTCTGGTTCAACAGCTGTTGAAGCTCGGCATCGACGGAACCGTCCGGCCCGCCGGCCGCATCGGTTGCGGCTTGGAGCAGCACGGCGCTCACCGCCAAGAGGTACGCGTTCGCATCGCTGTCACCACCCAACATGGTCATCCCGACGCCGGACGTGGATTGCCAGACACCAGGGAACCCGATCTGAAGGCTCGCTTGCAGCTCGAGCTCGGCTTGCGCAACGGCGTCGGCCAATGTCGCCCCGTCGCCCATGAGCTTGCGCACCCTTCGCTCTTCGAGGTGGGTCACGATGTTGATGTGCACCGCGCTCGATCCGTCGACCGTCGCGAGAGCACGAAGCGTGATCGGTGCGCCCGACAGCTCGCCCGAGAGTTCGTTGAAATGAAACCCCGAAGCCTCCAGCGCCGCGAGGCCCGTCGGTACGCCCGCCGAGGTAAAGTCGCCGGCGTCGCTCGTCGTCTGAGTGTTGAAGACTTGTCCCGTGGGCGTCAGGCTCGCATCGAGCACAGAGATCGCCACGCTCGAGCCGAGCAAGAGCGGCCCCTTCTCCGCAGCTCCTTGAAGGGTGATGGTGTTCCCTCCACCGCCGCCGTCTCCTGAGCCACCGCCTGGACCTCCAGCCCCCGCGCCTCCGCCGCCGGGTGCCTCGGCGTCATCCCCACACGCTCCAACCAACAGTCCCAGAACAACGGGGGCGAGCAGCCCGGTGAATCGTCTTCGCACAGCAACGAGAGGCTAACATGACGCCACATCGCAGGCAGGTCCCGACTCGGTCGGTTGAGCGCCGATCAGCGACCCAACTTGGTGGCCTTACTTTCAACCACGGGGCCACGGGTTCGGTCGCGAACGTGCATTGCGAGGCTACGAACGACTACGCGCAAGACAATCACCGCGCCGTCTTGACGCTCGTAACCCGGACGCCGGTCGGAGAACATGCGCCCGCGGCATCGAAGTCGGAGACATCCTCGCGCAGCGCTTCGACCCCTTGGAGGTCGACCTGGACACACCGGTTCTTGGTTACTCCGGAGCCGTCATCACAGGTAACGAACATGTCGAAGCATGCGTGCGCGCCCCACGCTCCGCCGGTGTGCCGCACGACGCATCCCACCGAGCTTTCCTTGAGGGCGCACTGGACGGCGACGCGAACCTCGACGGGCTCGTTCGAGTCGCTCCGCTGTAGCTCGACATCGTCGATGACCATGACCCAATTGTCGCCTTCTCTGCGGGGCGGCCTGGTAACGCGAAACTCGTGCGAGAGAGTGATGAAGTCAGCACCCTCGAACCGAATGATGCGGTCGTAGACGTACGACGGCTCGCCGTTCGGCTCACGCCGTGTGAAGTGCACGAAGGCATCGGGCTCGATGCGAAGGCTGATCCCTCGCCCCGTCCACCATCCGATGTAGTCCGCTTGGGCCCTGGGGATATGCCCGTCTACTTCCTGGCGCCGCGGGGCGGGGCCGCGCGGCTTCGTGGCGTACTCGACCCCGAGCCACACAGCCGGAAGGAGCGGAAGGAACGAGCCGATCGCTAACGCGGTCGCAATGATGTAATCGCGGCGCGGCGTCTTCGGGTGCTGCCAGTTCTGCAAGGCGACGCTTGGATCGCATTTCCGCAGGGGACGGGTCAACGAACGTTACTGACACACTCCCGTCACAGACTCTTTCGGCAAACCGCTACGGATTGAGGATCGTCCAGCAACAGGAGCCCTCGTAGTCGCAGTCGACGCCGGCTTGGTCGCAGGTGCCGAGGAGCGTGTACGTGCCGTCACGGCAATCGCAGGAGGCGGGCCCGCCCACCGGGCCGCCGCATTCGATGCTCGCCTGCCCGCCGTCGCACTGGAAGGTCTGGTGGCAGTAGCTGTTCCCGGACCCGGTGCTGCCGGTCGAGGCGTCGCTCTGGCAGGCGCCAAAGCTGCGCGGCACTGGATCGATGTCGCCGTCGAGCAATGCTTTGCAGCAGCTGCCGGGAAACATGCAGTCGATCCCCTCGCTGCACGATCCCATCAGCTGCTGGTCGAGGAAGCAGTTGCAGTACGTATTGCCGCCGCCGTCGTCGGCGCAGACGACGACTGCAGCGCCGGCGTCGCAGTTGTAGAAGCCGTTGCAGATGGCGCTCGAGCCGGTGCTGCCGGCGCCGGACCCATAGACGCAGTCTCCGAGCGCGCCCCCGGCCGCGGTGGTGGAGGGTGTGCTTCCGGTGGTCGGAGGGCTCGGAGTGCCGGTGGTGGTGGGACCGCTGCCACCGCTCCCGCCGTCACCGTTGTCGCCGCCGGTCACAATGCTACCGCACCCACCCGCGGCGAGCGCTGCTGCGAGGAGCAAGGACGCGTATCGCGCTCCTCGAGAAACGCTTGACGTGGTCATGAGCACCGCAAAGCACGATGCATGCCCGCGCCCGAAGGGCCTTTCGTACGGTAAATGGGCGGAAACGAGTCTTTGGGCACCAAGCAATGTGCCAGGGTGCGCCGGCCTTCCGGCGACGTTGCCGGCCCCGCCGGGTGACACTCGCCGTACCATCGCCGCGGAGCAGATATGCAGCTCGCCAACTTTCGAATTGTAGATCGCGGCCGATCGATCGAGATCGGCGGCATCACCGTGGATCTGCACAACGTCGCGACGCTGCGCCGGCAGAGCCACGACGTCGAGAAGAGGGCGCTGGAGCTCCGCTTCTCGGGCACTCTGTTCGTGTCGAAGGAGGATGTGCCCCGGGATACCGCCCTGGTTCATGAATTGGTGTTGACGTTCGAGGAGGTCGCCTGGGCTCGCATTCAATACAGGCCCAACACGAACGATCTGAATGCTTGTCTGGACACCTTCTCCCCCTTCGCCGACGTGCTCGGCAACGCCGACGAATTCAACGATTTCGTCGCGCGTCACGAGCGGGAGGATTGGTCACGGACGTACTACCTGGGCTTCACTTGGGGTGTCGACATCCTGGTCGAGGCCGAACGCGCGAGAGCGGACCTGCAGCTCGTGACGCGCGACGAGTGAAGCGGCTCAGTCGACGATGACGTGCGAGACGACACCCTTGTCGTCGATCTGGCACATCCACACGCCGATCTGTAGTCGCCCTCTGCACACGCCCTGAGCGCCGCGCGTGCCGTCCTTCGGTCCAGCGCGTTCACCACGCGGATCCAAGAGCCCACCGTCCGGCTGGCACGAGCACACGACGTCGCAGTCGGTTTTGGCGCTGCACGGTTTTCCGATCTGGGGACCGCGGCAGTCCAGAAAGACTTGGCCGGGGATACTCGGCCGCGGTGAAGTCCACCCGAGTACTTCGGTCGCATCGACAGCAGCCGGGCAACCTGCTGCGATCAGCCCGTGGTCGCACGACATCCGGCCTTCGCGCTCGCCATCTCGATCGCCGCTTGTGGCGACGCGAACGACTTGCCGGCTCCGGTGAAGGAGCCCGAGCCGCCGCCGATCGTCTCCGTCCCGCCGCACGACCCTCCTGCCCGGTTTCCGTGGGCGGTCTTCCCCAAGCAGAGGCTCTACACGACGCATTACCGAGGGGCTTCCACGATGAGCATCCCGACGGTGGAGACGTTCGAGCGTCGAGAGATCGACGGCGGCGAGCTCATCACGGTGAGCTTCGAGCAGCCCAACATGAATGGGGAGGGCGCGATCCGCTCCGTGACGACGTTGGTGCTGAATGATGCAGGTTTGAACACGGCGTCCGAGGTCGAGACCCTCCCAGGCCGGGACCCGACAGAGCGTCGCTACGATCCCGCCCGGCTGGAGGTGCCCGCGAACGTCATTCCAGGAACGAAGTGGACCACGACCCGTGCCGGGACGAACATGGATATGTCGACACTTCCGTCATCTTTGTTTTGCGAAGATGGCTTTCGCGTCGTCATCCGCGCCCCCACAACGGTCGGCCCAGCCGGACGCCTCACGCACCACTGGTGCCCCGGCACCGGGTGGCGAGGCCAAGACAGCATCACCAGGCTGGAGGACGGCTCGCACATCTGGATGTGGACGGCGGGACTGATCGCCGACGGACAGCCGCTGCCGGACCCACCGGACGCGGATCGCTTTCCGGAGTTTCGGCTACCGGAGTGAGCGATCAGGGTTCCTTACACATCGTCGCGTACGGCGGGTCCACGCGGAGCTCCAGCAGGTCCTGCGCGTGCGAGCGGTACCCATCGCAGAGCTCCTGCAGGCTCATCTTGCCGGACCGGACCTCGATGAGGTGCCTCCCGTAGTGCTCCCGGAGGAGCCCGAGCGCTTCGCGCCGTCGCTCTTCCGCGTCGGCGGCGATGCTCCAGTTCCGGATTCGATCTTCGGCCATCTCGGCCGCTTGCTTGTCTCCCGCGATCTCGACGACGGCCTCCCATGCGCGGATCTTTTCCGCGATCGCGGCGGTCTTGTCCCTCTCGAGCTTGATGGCCGCGCGAAGCGCGCGCTCGAGATCGGGATCGCCTTCAGCGGCCAACGCTGCGTGATCGGGGCCGCTCTCTTCAGGCGCTGTTGAAGACGTTGTCGGCTCCGGCGGAGCCGCGGAGGCGCACGCCGTCGGCAGAACCAGACAGGCGGTCAGGAGCGTGCTGCGCACGAGACCGTAATACGCCTTCGGGTGGAACGAGCTACCCCACCCGCTACTCCACGAGCGTCCCGTCCAGCCTCGCCGACTTCGAGCAACTCATCGCGCCCTCATACCAACCCGGGCAGCGGCCCTTGGTGCTTCGCATGGTTGCTGCCGAAGTGGGTGTCGCTGCCGCCGAACGCCTGAAGGAACGAGGTGTAGAGGTTGTGCGTCGACTCGTTGGTGTCGTACTGGAGCGTGTTGGGGTTGTTCTGGGCGTGGATGTTGTAATCGATGTGGCGGCCGGTGTTGAAGTAGCCGCCGGCGCTGCCGGCGAGGAGGGTGAGGGCGCCGGCGGAGACGTGGTTGGCAGGATCGCTGAACTCGCTGGTCCAGTACATGAGGCTGTTGTCGAGCATGGTGCTGCCGCCCTCCATGAAGGCGGGGTCGTCGAGGCCCTCGGCGATCATTTGGAAGAGGCTCATTCGCCAACGGCGGTTCTCGAGCATCTCGGCGAGCCACGGCGCTGCGAGCTCCGGATAGAGACCGGTGGGTCCGACGTCGCGCGCGTAGTGGCCGAGCGAGTGACCGATGTCGAACGCCGATTCGACTTGAAGGCCGCCCGGCGCCCACGGAGCGAGGATGTCGGCGATCTCCAGGTTGGCGACATTGGTGAGCCCGCAGCGAAGCGCGGCGAGGATGATCTTTGCGTGGAGGGCACCGACGATGTCGCCGCTCGCGTTGGAGTCCTCATTGATGTCCGTCGGCGGCTCGCAGAGGACGGTCGCCGCGGAGAGCTCGGCTTGTAGATCGCTGAGGTGATCGAGGTGGGCGTCGATCTTCTGTTGATCGGAATGGCTGACGACGCCACGGAAGCCGTTGTAGCTCTCCATCACGCCGTCGAGGATCATGCGGCGCTTCTGTTTCAGGTGCTCGTACGCCGGGTCGGGCTGGTCCGGGTTGACGCCTTCGAAGATGGTGTCGAACGCGGCGATCGGGCTCTCTTCGCCGTACACGCGCTGGTTGGCGGCGGCGTAGTAGGGCGAGCCGTATTGGTGACCCGGGATGGTCAAGTGAATGCGCTTGAACTTGACGGGAAACTTGTCGGCGAGTCGCTCGGCCAGCACCTGATCGATCGACGGCCCGAGCGAATCCGACTCGCCTTCATCCTCTGCGAGGCTGCAATCGGCGGCGGTGAGCGCCGTGACGTTGGAGATGCCGTGACCGCCGCTGCCGTATTGGGCTTGCTCGCCGGCGGCCATGTTGTCGATGCCGCGAAGGACGAGGCACTTCGATTTGACCGCTTCGAGACCCTCCATGATCGGGCCGAGGACGAGGTTCTCGCCCGGGTCGGCGGGCTTCCAGTAGTCCTCTTTGACGTACTCCTCGGTGCCGTCGTGAAGGCTCGAGTGGCCCTGGTTGATCATCGTGCCGCCGTGCTCGAACACGGTGATGAAGCGGCGCGCGCCCTCACCCGCGGACCACGCCTTGCCGTGCGTCAGCTCGAGGAGCGGCAGCCCGAGGAGCGCGCCGCCCGCGCGCCGCAAGAAGGCACGGCGTCGCGAGTTCTTCAGCGCCTTGACCAGCGAGCGGCTCATTGGGAGACCTCCACGTTGATGTAACGGAACGCGTCGCTCGCGATGATCGAGAGCACCAGGTCGTGCATGCTGCCTCCCTGGACGAAGCTCGCTTCGATCTCGTCGAGCGAGCAGGTGTCGAGGTCGCCCAGCTCGTCACCGATGGCTTGCTTGTACCAGCGCTCTGCGAAGCACGTTCGGACCCTGGCGCTCGAAGCGAGCTTGGACGAGAGCTCGACGGCGCCGTTGACCGGACCGTCGACGTCGCCGCTCGTCGCAATCGCGCCGCTCGAGTCGATCGGAAGACCCGTGGTGACCTCTTCGGTCTGCCAGCGACCGATCGCGTCGTAGCTCTCGAAGGTGAAGCCGGCCGGGTTGATGATGTTGTGGCAGTTGGCGCACTCGCCCGACGTGGTGCGCGCGATCACGTCTTCTCGAACCGTTCGCTCCTCGCCGTCGACGACGCCGCCCTCGACGGTGACGTCGTTGGCGTTTGGCGGTGGCGTACCGAGCTCGCTGCAGAGCATCTCTTCGATGACCCACACGCCGCGTCGAATCGGCGCGGTCACCGTCTTCGTCGAGAGCACGCTCAAGAACGCGCTCCGGGTAAGGATGCCTCCCCGCTGCGCAGGATCGAGCTGGACCCACTCCCACGTGTCGGCATCGGCCGGTCCTTGGACGCCGTAGAGCGCCGCGAGCGGACCGTTCACGTACGCGTAGTTCGCCGAGAGGAGATCCTCGAGCGTGCCGTTCTCTTCGAAGAACGCTCGCTTCACGAACGCCTCGGTCTCGATGCGCATCGCCGCACGGAGCTCGGGGTTGAACTCGGGATAGAGCGTCGGATCCTTGTCGACCTCTTCGAGCGCGTTGTGAAGAACGCCGCCGTCGAGCTGCAGCCACTCCGACATGAAGCGCTGCACCGCCCGCTCGGCCCGCGGATCGTCGAGCAGACGCTTCGCGTGCGTCGTCAGGCCTTCGGGGTCGTCGAGCTCGCCGCTCTCGACCGCTGCGAGGAGCGCGTCGTCCGGCATCGTGTCCCACAAGAAGTAGGAGAGACGCGAGGCCACTTCGTAGCTCTTCAGCTTGCGCGTCGTCGCGGTCGCGTCACCGTCGCCGGCTTCGAACATGTAGACGAACGCCGGCGACTGGAGCACCACCTGCAGGAGCATCTCCATCGCCTCCTGGTAGGTCATCGATTGCGCGCGCGCGGCCGAGTACACGTTCAAGAGCTGGGTGCGCTCGGCGTCGGTGAGCGGCCTGCGGTAGGCGCGCGCCGCGAAGCCGCCGATGAAGTCGTTCACGCAACCTTCGCCGGCGTCGCTCGTGATGTCGCAGGGGAAGACGGGCTTCGTCCACGACGCCTTGCGGCCCACGATGCGCTCGGCGTCGTCACGCAGCGTGCGGACCTCGCTCTCGCTGATGATGTCGACGCCCTCGGCCAAGTCCGAGGTGAACCCTTCGTCGCCGAAGAGATCGCGCACCGTGTTCTCATACTGGCTCGGTGACAGACGGCGGAGCGGGCGCGCAGCGCCGTGGATGGCGCCGTCCTCACACGAAGCGGTCTCGCTGCCGGGCCCATCCACACCGGGGGCGTCGCCGTCGCCGATGTTGCCGATGCAGCCCGCGCTGCCGGTGGCGGCGGCCAGAGCCAGCACCCCAGCCAGCCGAGCGGCACCGAAGGGTCGCGTGATCATGGGGGGCCCCTGTGCAGCCTGCGTACCAACCGGCAGAGTGTGGTTTTCGCAGGCGAATTGGTCTGGCCGACCCTGCTGGGGATCGATCAAGGTGATCCGAGGAGGTGATCAATCTGATCGAGGGGCGCGCGCTCGAGACTACGGGTGCTCGAGCGCCTGGTAGCACGGCTCACAGAGGGCGCCGTCCGGGCCGATGCGCGTCTTCCGCTTCTCCACCTGACGCTTGCAGCGACCGCACGTCACGAGGCTGGCTTGAGCTTGGAGCTGAGCCATCGCCGCGTCGAAGCGCGCCTTGAGCGACGCACCGTCGACGCCGCCCCGCTCGATCAGAAGCTGGGTCAGCACGTTCAGCGCGACACTTTGGCGGGCGACTTCCCGCTCGAGCTGTGCGACGCGAGCCGCTTGGCTCGCGAGCACGTCGGTCGTCACGCCGTCCGCGAATCGCTGCTCCGCCTTGGCACCTTCGACTTGGCTCTCGACCCACTGAATGTCCTTGAAGTCCATGCCAGCTTCTCCTTCCGCTCGCACGTTCTTGTAGAACACCACGGCGTCGGCAGCGACTTCAGACAGCGCGTCGCCAGGGTGCGAACCTACGGTGCTGCGGTGAAGCTGAAGTAGACCTGACCGCTGTAGGCCCCGTTCCACCCGAAGCTGATGTCGTCGCCCACGGTCTGGAAGAAGGTCGCATCCACATCGTAGGCACCGGCGAGGATGGAGAGATCCAGCGTCTCGCCATCGAACGCCGGAGCGGGCAGCTGCGCAAAGACCAGCGTCGAGGCGCTCAGGTTCGCGAGCCCGAGATCGTTGAACGTTGCCGTTGTAGGAGGCTGCGAGCCGAAGGCATGGATCTCTGCGATTCCAGAAGTATGCAGGCAAATCGCGGCGAACGTGCCGGTAGAGGATTCGGACAGGATGTCGATCACGCCGGAGTGGGGGGAGCCGATGCCGTCGATGTCGACGTGCGCACAGACCTTGTCCGAGGACGTCATCTCCCAAGGGCCGTCGATGTGCCCGAGGAGCGTCAGGTCGAAAACGCTGCCGACCGAAGGCAAGCGCGACAAGAGCTCCGGCGGTGTTCCTACAGATGCGTCTGCGAGCGAAGCTTCGACGACGCCGCCACATTGGAAGTCGCCGCCGACGACCTCGTTCGTCTCCACCTCGACGCTCACGTCGACCGTGCCCTTGGCGAAGGTGATGCTGCCGCCGACGGCAGCATCGAACTCGAGGGTGAGACTCGTCGTGTCCCCCTCGAAGATCGAAAAGACGCCCGGCTGAGGATTGACGAGCGTCGCCATGATCGTCTCGACATTGTTCTGGGGATCGATTCGCTCGAGCGGCCACTCTGGTCCGCTTACGCCGAGGTTGAAGAGGTCCCATTCGTAGTCGCCCGCGGGCAGCGAGAAGCTCTGCACCGCTGCGTCGCCGTCCAACGACAACGAGTCCGCAAAGCTCCCCGCGTAGACATAGAGGTCCGTCCCCTCAGGCAGCTTCCACGTGTTTCCTTCACTGTCGACGGCGACGATCGTCAGCTCGACCTGCCCCACTTCCTCGCCGTGCTCACCCGTCCCGCACGCCGAAACCGCAACCACGACACCGGCGATCGTCGCGGCGAAGACATTCCCGAAAGGTCTCATGTTCGCTTCTCCTCCTTCGGCGTGTATCCCGCCGGCGACGTCGAAGCAGGAGCACCGCGTGAGCACTTCGTGAGCGTCTTCTAACGGTGTTCTCGAACGTACTTATCAGCCCGTTCTGCCGGGTTCTTGCTCCGGATCAACGTGGTGAAAGCGCCTCGCGAATCGAGCCTGAAGGCGTGCGGCTCGCGGAAGTGATACCGGACGCGTCGACGCCGGCGACTGCGCCCATGATGCCGCCGCCCGAGTCGTTTGGCTGAAATCCTCGTGACCGACTTCACGCCAGGGGTATCCTCGTTCCGATGCCCCATCCCCGCGCGCTGGCACGGACGGCGGCGATCGCCCTCTTCTTCGGGGCCATCGTCCACGCCAGCTGCCGCACGCCGACCCAGATCGAGCTCGTTGTTACGACCGATCTCTCGTGTGCCGAGCTGAAGGGCGTCGCAATCACCGTGGGCCCCCCCGACAGCGTCGAGGCCAGAGACCCGAGCACGGTCACCACCGACTGCAAAGATACGGCGGGCGGCGCCGAGATCGGGACGCTGGTCATCGCTCCCGATGGCGAGAAAGACAAACCTGTCGGGATCAGAGTCGTCGCCGGCGTCAACTCGGGTGCCGAAGGCTGCAATGCGGGCAACGCCTACGCCGGCTGCATCGTCGCGCGGCGGCGGCTCCAGTACGTCCCGCACACCGAGCTCGTTCTGCAGATACCGCTGAGCCGCGACTGCCTCGACGAGGCGTGCAATCCGGAGAGCACCTGCGTGAACGGCGACTGCAAGAGCTCGACGATCGCCGATCCCGAGGAGTGTACCGGCAAGGGTTGCGGCGAAGAGTCGCTCGGCGGCGGAGATCCGGGCTCGGGTGGAGCCGGGGCGGGCGGAGTCGGTGGCGCGGGCGGCCAAGCACCCGGCGCGCAGGTCGAGCTCTTGCCGCTCCCACCCGACGCGACCGACGTCGACGTCCTCGCGGTGAGCGATGACGGAGAGACGCTCGCAGGCACAGTCCTTCTCTTTGGCACATGGACCCCGTGCGTCTGGGTCGGATCGCAAGCGTTCGTGCTCGCCGTACCGGGCGGAGCCGAAGGCCGGGCCGAGGCGGTGAGCGATGACGGCCAGCGCGTCGTCGGCTGGGTCAGCGATTCCATAGACGCCCAGGTAGCGATCCTCTGGGAGCGATTGGGCCCCGACTTCGGAAACCACCAGTTCGTCGGCGAGACCGAGATCAGCCGAGCCCTCGCGTGCGATGACGGCTGTGACATGATCGCTGGGGAAGATGGGAGCGGAGCCCCGGTGGCTTGTGTGACGGAGCCTGTGCTCGACTGCGTCCCGGTGGTGCAGAGCTTCGGCGCCGGCCTCGGGCTGAGCGGAGATGGCGCGCTCGCGGTCGGAAACGCATCGAATCGTCCGCTGGCGTGGCGTACGTCCGACGCAGCCACGATTTGGGCAAACACCACCGTGATGGGCGGAGCGACGGCGGTTACAGATGACGGTTCCGTTCTTGTTGGGTCGCTTGGAAACGACGGGTTCGTCGCACTCGTCGCCAACGACGGCGTGGACCTCCCGCTGACCGGAGGGACGCCGCTTGCCGTCGCCGGCAACGCGGCCTCCTGGGTCGCGGTGGGCACCTGCATGAGCCGCGCATGCAAATGGGAAGCTTCTGGGCCCCAGACCCTGATTCAGGACGTCGTCGCGGCGGACTACCAAGGCACGACCCTCGAGACCGCCGCCGACATCACGGCCGATGGGACGATCGTCGTCGGCGTCGCGAACGGTCCTCTGAGTGAGGGGAAGCGTCCTTACAGGCTCACGCTCGTCCCGTGATCGCACCGAGCTCGAACCCCGGCCTCCCCGAAGGAACCGTCGTCGGCGGGCGCTACCGCATCGTGCGTGAGATCGGATCAGGCGGCATGGGCGTGGTCTACGAGGCCGTACACGATCGGCTCGGCCATCGCCTGGCGCTCAAGGTGCTGAGCGGCGATCTCGCGCGGTCGCCGGATCTCGCCGTTCGTCTGGAGCGCGAAGCGAAGACCCTCGCCAAGCTCGAGAGCCCGCACATCGCGCGGGTGATCGACGTGGACGTCGCCGGCGAGGGCACGCCGTTCATGGCGATGGAGCTCTTGGTCGGAAACGACCTCGACGATGAGGTCGTCAAGCGGCGCTCCATCCCATGGCGCGAGGCCACCGGGTACGTGCTCGAGGCGTGCGCGGCGATGATGGCGGCGCACGCCCACGGCATCGTCCATCGAGACTTGAAGCCCGCAAACCTGTTCCTGCACCAAACGGGCAGCGCGCGCGTCGTCAAGGTCCTCGACTTCGGCATCTCGAAGCTCACCGCGGCCCAGGACGTCGGGCTCACGCTGACGCAGAGCCCGATTGGAACGCCTCTTTACATGTCGCCCGAGCAGATGACCCGCCCGAAAGACGTCGACGTGCGCAGCGATGTTTGGGCGCTCGGGCTCGTCCTTTACGAGCTCGTGACGGGCGTCGTGCCGTTCGAGGGCGAGACGCCGCAGGCGGTCGCGATCCTCATTGCCACCAAAGAGCCCGAGCCGATGTCTTCGCTCGTAGCTGATATCCCGCCGGCGCTCGACGCGGTCGTTCGACGCGCATTGCAGAAGGCACCGGCCGATCGCTTTCAAAGCGCCGCCGAGCTCGCGTCGGCGCTCGAGGCCGTGCTGCACGGCTCCGAAGCGTCGGGCTCCATCCAGACCGGCGTGATCCCTCCCCCCACTCCGAGCTCCCGTGAGGTGCGCGCGAGAGATCCTTCGCTCGAGCAAACCGTCGTCGCGCCCACAGCCGCCCCGCAGCGGTCTCGCTCGTCGCGAACGTTGTGGGTTGCGTGCGGAGTCGGCGTAGCGTTCGCAGGACCGGCGATTTGGCTGGCGGCCCGCGATGGCGCAGGTGCGACCGCGCCTCAGCCGACACCGGATACGAGGACGACGGTGACCGCACCGTCGAGCGCTCCGAGCGCTGACGCTGTACCGCCGCGCGTCACGCCCATCGGTTCGGAGTCCGCGATCGCGAGCGCAGCCCCAGCTGCACCTTCTTCTTCGGCGACGGTCGGCTCGACCGCGACCGCTTCGGCCCGCCCTGGTCCTCGTCGAACCGGCGAACCAGCAGCGCCCGTCAATGCGCCCCCGACGAGCACCGGCCGGCCGAAGCCGCCGACGCGCCTTTGACACATGGTAGCCTCGCCGCGTGGTGCGCCTGCTCCTCGTCCTGCTCTTCGCGCTCGTGCTGCCGGTGCGTGCGTTCGCGCAGCCGCCCGCTGACAAGCCGCAGACGTTCGAGTCGCTGAAGCGTAGCGGCGACGAAGCGATGGACGGTCTTCGTTTCGAGGAGGCGGTCAAGGCGTACCGCGCCGCCTACGCGCTGAAGGCCGACGCGGTGCTCCTTTACAACATCGGACGAGCGAACGAAGGGCTCGGCGACTATCCCGCCGCTCTCGAGTCGCTCGAGCGCTTCGAGAAGGAAGCGAGCGCCGACCTCAAGAAGCGTGCGCAAGGCTTCGAGGACCTGCTGCATGACGTTCGCGGGCGCGTCACCGTCCTGGAAGTCGAGACGAACGTCCCCGGAGCGCGCATCCTTCTCCGCGCCAAGCAGATCGGCACGGCACCGCTCGCCGCGCCGATGCGCGTCAACGCCGGCACGGCGGTCATCGAAGTGCTGGCGGACGGATACCATCCGCACCGTGAAGAGGTGACGCTCGAGGGCGGCAAGGCGACCAAGATCGTCGCGACCCTCAAGCTCAAAGACACCACGGGCACCTTGCGCGTCTCCGCTTCGATGCCGGGAGCGACGGTGCTCGTCGATGGAAAGCGGATCGGCAGCGCACCTGCAGAAGCAAAGCTGAAGCCCGGCCCGCATCGAATCGTGGTCGAGCATCCGCGCGCCGATCCGGTCGAGACGACGGCCGTCGTAACCGCAGGCAAGCGCAACGAGCTGAACGTCGATCTCGTGGAGATCGTGCCAGTCCACGAGACTTGGTGGTTCTGGACGACGCTCGGTGCCGTTGCCGTGACGGCCGGCGTCGCCATTACCGTCGTTGCAGTGACCGAGCGCGAGCCGTCGAAGGGCACCATTACGCCAGGTCTGCTCCGGACCGAGCTGTTTCGATTCTGAGGTATGCGTACCCCCGCGCCTTCTTCCTTTGCCCTGCTTTCGTTCGCCATCGCCATCACGGCTTGCGAAACGCCAAAGCCGCACCCCGAGATCGTGACGAGCGTGCCCCCGGCCGCCGCGACATCGAATGCGCCGGTCGCCACAGCCAGTGCATCGACCACGCCGGCCGCGCCGCAAGCGACACCGCCGGAGCCGGGCCGCGTCGAGCTGACGTTCACCGGCGACTTCGACAAGCAAGTGAGCAGCGAGGGCGCCGAATGCGACCACGGCGGCTTCTGGATCAGGTCGAACGACGTCGTCGGCCACGGTACCAAGCCGCGTTGGGTGCTCGTGCACCGCGAGAACGGCTTGCAGCTTCAGCTCGGCCCGTTCGACACGGCACGCGTCTTCAACTCGCCCGAGAGCGCCGCGCCGCAGATCAAGCGCGACAAAGGAGAGCTCAGCTTCGACGTCGAGCTGATCGAGAGAGAGAAGGGCAAGGGCAAGGTCCGCGCGAGGGGCAAGGTGATCTGCGCGAAGCCCACGTCGGGCACCGTGCCGGACGCCATTGCAAAGATCCTCCGTGACGAAGCGGGCTCGCCACTTCGCGAGCGGTCCACGCAGGACTTCGGGCGCGAGAGTATGACCGCCGGCGTGTCGGTGATTGTTCCCGGAGAGCCCGACGGGAAAGCTCGCGACCTCGTTCTGCGCCTTCGAAAGAGGCTCCCTCCCGGCTGGGTCGCGTTCGTCGGCACGAGCCGGTGGCTCGGCGAAGAGAAGCTCGACGGCAACGTCGAGGTCGTCGTCGGCCCCGGCCGCGATCAGTTCGACATCCTGCGCCTCGCGAAGACGGACGCGGTCAACTACGAGATGAGCACCGAAGCGCTCGTCAAGAAGCTCCGCGCCTACCACGCGATCGTCCCGATCGACATCTGGCACGCCGAGACCGACACCATCGAGCTCGACCTCGCCGCCGTGCCTGCGGATCCAAAGGCCTTCGCAAAGGACGTGTACGCGTTCTGTCCCGACATCGTCGACCAAGGCGTCGGCTCCGTCGCCGCGCTGGAGAAAGAGATCGTGAAGACGAAGCGTCTGTTTCTTTGGTGGGATTAGCGCGCCGCCGGCGTGCGACGATGCCGCGATGCGCGCGATCCTCTTCGTCACGCTGGCCGCACTGTACGGCTGTGGCGCCGGGGAGCCGCCGCGCTCGCGTCCCTCGGCTCCGCAGGCGAGCGCTACCGCGCCGGTGCCGAGTCCGGCGCTGCGCGTCGGAGCTGCCGGCGATCCACGTCAGCTCGCGGAGGAGACGACAGTGACGACGCAAGCCGGCGCGTCGCTCTTCGCTCCCAAGGGTTGGTGGATCACCGAGGACCGCGACGTCATCCTTCTCGAGGATCCGGAGCGTTCGCTGCGACTCTGGTTCGTCGAGACGCGAGAGGCGGACGGGGAAAAGGCCGTCGCGAGCGCCTGGCGACGAGCAGCGCCGCAAACGCCCGCGCCGAGAGCCGACAGCATCGACACGATTCCGCCGAGCGGCGGGTGGGATGCCATCACCTCGACGTCGTATGACGCAGCGGGAAGCAAGCGCGTGCTCGAAGCGCTGGCGCGCCGGCACGGCGAGATCACCTACGTCTCGTTGATCGACGGCGACCCCGCCACCGTGTCGCGGAGAGGCGCGCAGATCGAGCGCGCGCGTGATGGGCTCTTGCCCAAAGGGCTGCGCGACGAGTCGTTTGCGGGCATCGACCCACGGCCCATCGACAAGGACCGAGCAAAGGCGCTCGATGCGTTCCTCTCGCAGGCCCTCGATCGCTTGGATGTTCCTGGCGCGGCCGTAGCCGTCGTCCGAGGAAAGTCGGTGATCTACGAGCGCTCCTTCGGCGTGCGCGCCCTCGGGACGAAGGACCCGGTGACGCCGAGCACCCTCTTCATGATCGGCTCGATCACCAAGCCGATGACCACGCTGATGCAAGCTTCGCTGGTGGATGCAGGCTCGTTCGAGTGGGAGACGCCGGTCATCTCGGTGCTCCCGAGCTTCGCCCTCGGCGACGCGGAGCTCACGCAAAAGGTCGTGATGTGGCACATGTCCTGCGCCTGCACCGGCATGCCGCGGCGCGACTTCGAGCACATCTTCGAGTTCGAGAGGGTGTCCGCCGAACAGCGCATCGCCTCGATGAAGACGATGAAGCCGACCACCGCGCTGGGCGAGACCTTCCAATACTCGAACCTCATGGTCGCCGCCGGCGGGTTCGCCGCGGCTCGCGCGTTCTCGCCCAATGCCTCGCTCCGCGACGCGTACCAGGCCGCGATGAAGGCGAAGGTCTTCGACCCGATCGGCATGAAGTCGACGACGGCCGACTTCGACGCCGCGCAGCGCGGCGAGCAGGCCCAGCCACACGCCACGGCGATCGACGGCTCGGTCCGCGCGATCCCTCTCTCGATGGAGCGAAACGTGCTCCCCATCGCGCCGGCGGGCGCCGTCTGGTCCAACCTGCGCGACATGGAACGCTACATCATGACAGAACTGTCAGGCGGACTCACGCCCGAGGGAAAGCGCGTGGTGTCGAAGAAGAACGTCGAGCTGCGGCGGATGCTCCGAACGGGAGACCTCGCGACGGGCGGTTATGGCCTCGGCCTCGGCGTGGGGCAGTACCACGGCCTGCCGACGTTCAGCCACGACGGCGGCGCGTTCGGGTTCGGCACGACCATGTTCGTCCTGCCCGAGCAAGAGGTCGGCATCATCGTGCTCACCAACGTCAGGAACGGCGCACCGACCGAATACCTGCCCTTCAACGCTGTGGCAAAGCGTCGCTTGATCGAGGCCATCTTCGACGGTGCCAAACCGCTCGCCGCCGAGCAGCTCGAGTACTTCGTGAAGAGCAAGGCCAAGGCGACCGCCAAGGCGCTCGAGCAAGTGCAGCGCGTTCCGGACGCGGCTCGAATGACGAAGCTCGCCGGCAGGTACACGAACGAGAGCCTCGGAACGGTCAGCGTTACCGTCACCAAGGATGGCGCGGTCCTGGACGCCGGCGAGTGGAGGAGCGCGGTCGGGCAGCGCGCCGGCGACGGGGGCGCCGCCACGCTCGTCTTCCTCGATCCACCGTTCGCAGGCTCCGAATGGACCGTCGGAGGCGAGGAGGGGAGCCCGACCCTCACGGTGACGGACGGACAGGCAAACTACGTCTTCCGCCGGGTGGGGCGGCGCTGATCGGAGCCCAAGGCTCCCTCCTCTCGGGTGTTGATCGAGGACGAATGAGACGGGGTTGGCTCGCCTTGCTCCTCCTGGCCGCATGCAGCGCACGGAGCGATCTTGTCGCCCCGCCCCAGCCCGTCGCGAACGCCGTCGAGGCGCCTTGGCCGGCGCTGGCGGCGCCGGAGGCCCCAACGCTGGGCTGGACGGGGTCCGGTCGGGTGGCAGTCGAGACGGCGGCGCCGGTCGTCGCGAGCTCGGGCGGGATCACCTGGACCGAGCTCGGCTTCGTGCTCCGCGCTTCGGGCCCGGCGCGCGGAAGGCTTTCGTTCTTCGTCGACAAGCTCACCGTCGGCGCATCCGCAGCCGGCGTGAAGTTGAGCGAGCGCCGCCTCGGCGGTCCCGGCGGCGCGCGCATCCTCGACACTGAAGAGATCGCGCTCGGCGAAGGGGAAGAGCGGCGGGTCAGCGTGAGGCTCGTGGCGCAAGCGCCCGACGAGGGCGTCGCGAATGGCGGACGCGTCGGGTCATCCACGTTGGTGCTGCTCGCGACGAGCGCGGCGCGGGTCTACGATCTGCCGCGCCAGGCCGAGCTCGTAGGCCTCCTCGGCAAGGACGTGCTGGCCCCCGAGGCGAGGCTCGTTGTGGCTGTCTACGACGATCGGCCCGAGGTCCTCTTCTCGGGCACGGCAGAAGGCCTCGGGCCGTCCATCGCGCGCGCAATGGGCGAGCGCGGCGCGCTCGGGGCGACGGATCTCGCTGCCGCCCTCGCATGGGCCGCCGATCGCGCCCGCAACGAGAAGCATGACCGTATCGTCTTCGTCACCGACGGCATCGCAACCGCGGGCAGCGCCGACAGTTCCTCGTTTGTCCTCGCAGCGAAGAAGATCCCTAGAGAGACGCGAATGGACTTGGTGGTCCCGGGTGGGGCTCGCAACCACGAGGTCCTCGCAGCGTTGTCGGACGCCTCGGGCGGTCGCGGCGGGATCGTCCCGCTCCACGGGACGAATGCGGCGCTCGCCTTCGCGCTGCGTGCGCCCGCGGCTTCGCGCCCGCCCCTCGACGCGCCTGGGGCGCCCGCCTGGGTCGCGAGCGTGGCGCTCGAGAAGCCTGCTCCTCCGACGCTCCCCGAACGCGCCGCGGGGGCCGCGGTCATCGGCCGCTACGCGGCCGCGGCGCGGCCCAGCGTCGCTGAAGAGGTGCACGCGATGCTCGATCCGATGGCCGGCGATCTTCCGCCGCAAGCGGCCAAGCCCGTAGAGGCGACAGCCGAGCAGAAGGCGACCGCGGCCGTCGCGCGTGCGCTCGCGCGCAACGAACAACCGGCGGCCGCACCTCCGCCGCCGCCCCCACCGGGCCGCCTCCCGCCGGTGGCGGTGCAGCTGATCATCCGACGAAACTTCGGAAGGCTCCGGGCGTGTTACATCGACGCCGTTCGTCAGAAGCCCGGATCGAGAGGGCGCGTGGTCGTCGACTTCCGGATCGATCCTGACGGTTCTGTCGGATTGGCGCGCGTCACGCAGACCGAGATCCCGCATCCGCCCTTCATCTCGTGCGTCGTGCGAGCGTTCGAGGCGTTGGGCTTTCCCGAGTCGCCCGGCGGCCCGGTAAGCGTCACCTATCCGCTCGCGTTCGCGCCTGCCGACGGCACCGGGCCGACCGAGCGCCCGATGCGCGGGCTCGGCGTCGGCGGCTTCACTCCTCCGCCGGGGCCACCGGCGCCGCCCCCGCCGCAACCGTGGCTGGGAGACGTGGATCGGGTCGAAAGGGCGATCGAGCGCGGGGACTCTGCGGCGGCGGTGCGAATCGCGGAGCGCGCAAGGGGCGAAGATCCGCGCTCGCTTCTTTCCTATGTCGCGATGGCCGATGCGCTCGCGGCCGCGAGCCGCCCGGACGACGCGGCGCGCGCGACCGCGTCGATCGCCGATCTCGCACCGGGCGACGCGGGCGCGCTCCGAATGGCAGCGCTGCGTTCGCTAGCATTCCCGGAAGCACGCGCGACCGCGGAGGATTGGCTCATCCGGTCGCTCACCCTCGAGCCGAGCTCGCCCGATGCGCCTCGCGTCGTCGCCGAGCTCTACGCCTTGCGAGGGAACATCGACGGTGCTCTGCAGATCCTCGACGGCCTACTGGGCGCGCTGCCATCGTCGCGCGCGACGGCGAGCACGCGCGAAACCCTCCGCGGCGACATCTCGCTGTTGGCGGCGGCTCTCGCGTCACGCGACGGATCGCGCCGCGCCGAGCTAGAACGCTGGGCAGCCGCGGCTGGTGCGATCCTGCCGGAGCAGGCCGTCTTCGTTGCCGCCGCGGTCGGGCACGAGGCCGGGGCCGATCTGGATCTCGTCGTCGCCGACATGACCGAGGCTCGCGCGACGCGCTTCACGCCTCATCTGGCGACGGGCGGCAAGCTCGCCACGACCGTCGGGCCCGGCCCGGAAGCGTTCATGAGCGATGGACGCCGCGCCTATCCCTACGACTTCGAAGTCATCCTCACCCAGCGTGACGGCGCGTTTGCTGCCGGCGCCACGTCGATCCTCGAACACGACGGTCGCGGAGAGCTTCGGATGATTGCGCTCCCGTTCGTCATTCAGGTCGAGAAGGCGCGCGTGAACGCCGGTCGGCTCGAAGAGCCGGCACGTTGAGAGGAGCGCGGTGTGCGACAGCTAGGCGTATGGCCGCAAGCTGCGAGCTACACGACGGGCCGCCATGCGCGTGAGGATCGAATCGGACCGGCGGCCTTCTTCGACGTCGCGCTCGACTTCGTCGACGATGCGCTGCGCCTCTTCGGGCGCGCAGCTCTTCGCGCGAATCAGATCCAGGCCTCGACCGAGGAGCTCGATCGTCCTTGCGCTGCGCGCGTCACCGATGGCCTGGACGCTGGCGAGCGCCTGCCCGATGAGCTCCGTCGCTACCTCGAGGCGACCCTCGGCGGCCGATACCCAGCCGAGCCACGCGTTCATCATCGCGCGACCGGGGAAGGCGGCAAGCTCCGAAGCGAGGCGAACCGTCGCGCCGAGGTACCCTCGAGCCGCGGGCAAATCGCCTTCGACCGCGCACGCGATGCCGAGGTTGCCGGTCGCGTACGCTTCGTTGCCCTTCTGACCCATCTCGCGCGCCATCCGCAGGGCACGGTGCAAGAGGTCTTTCGCTTCGGTCAGCTGCCCCAAGTCCATCTTGGTCAGCGCGTGGTTGTTGAGAAGGGCGCTCAGCATTCTGCGATCGCCGAGCTTCTCCGCGAGGGCGATCGCCTCGCCTGCATAGCGGTCGGCGCGCTCGTGATCGCGAAGGTTGACCGCGATGACGGCCGCGGCGCGATAGGCCCTGAGCTCGAGATCCGCGGCGCCACCGAGATTGGCGAGCGCCTCCTCGATGGCGGCATGCGCCTCCTCGAGACGTCCTGCCCGCAGATGCCAGGATGCGATCTGGGTCAGCAGAATCGGACCCATTGCGGGCGCGACGCGCATCGCCTCTTCGATTCGCGCGCCGAGCTTCGCGAGATCGCTTCGAGCAAGGTCCCCGTCGTTGATGATGATGAGCGCCTGCGCGACGAGGCCCGGAAGCCCCAGGCGCGAAGCTTCGGCAGCGATCGCGTCCAGCTCGGTGGTTTCGTTCGGGTTCGCCCCGGCACGTGCGCGCGCGACGGCCAACCGCGCGCGCAGGCGAATGAGCTGGTCGCTCGCGCTCTCCAAGACGCGCGCGACGCGCTCGATGAGGAGGAATGGATTGTGGCCGGTGAGCACCGGCTCGAGGGCGAGGATCCCTCGCAATGCAGCGTTCGGCTCGGAGAAGTCGACGGCGGCGAGCACGTTCGGGATCTCGCTTCGCAACCGGGCTCTCGAGACGAAGTCCGGATCGAACGCGCTCGTTCGCTCCGCCCAGTCGATCATGTGTTTCGCATGGCGGGCGCGAATTGCGTCGGTTTCGCCGAGCTCGGAGAGTCGCTCGGCGGCGTAGTCACGCAGCACGGCGAGCATCGAAAAGCGAACCTCACCCTGGTCGTCTCGCCCGACGCGAATCATCGACTGATCCTTGAGCGACTGGAGCAGATCGACGACGTCGCCGACGCCGTCGCCGGCGATCGCCTCGGCGGCTTCGAGCGACCACCCGCCGACGAAGACCGAGCACCGGGCCAAGGTCCGCTGCTCGTCGAGCGTGAGCGCCTTCCAGGACGCATCGACGACCGCTCGCAGCGTGCTCTGCCGTGACGACGCGCCTCGTCGCTGCGTCGACAGCATTCGGAGAGGCTCATCCAACCGATCGGCGAGCTGCCGGATCGACATCGCCTGGAGCCTGGCTGCGGCGAGCTCGATCGCGAGGGGGATGTTGTCGACGCTCCGAACGATCGAAGCGATGGCCGTGGTGTCTTCGGCGCGGAGCTGGACACCCGCGCGCAAGGCGCGCTCTGCGAAGAGACGCTCGGCGTCGGACCGCTCCAGCGGCTCGATCTCGATCACGTGCTCGCCATTCAACCGAAGGACCACACGTGAGGTGACGAGCACTCGCAGCGCAGGCGCCCGATCGAGCCAGCGCTCGATGACCGACGCGTAGGGTGCGAGCTGCTCGAAGTTGTCGAGCAGGAGCAGGCATCCGCCACGCGACGCCAGGGCGCTGCCCACTTGCTGTATGGGCTCGGGCTCCTGAAGTAGCTGCTGGCCCATCGCGCGCGCCACGACCTCTGCGATGTCGTCCGGCGTTCGAGACGCCGTCAGATCGCAGAACCACGCCCCACCGCGATACGAAAATGCTTCCTGACGCGCGACCTCGAGCGCCAGCCGCGTCTTGCCGGTGCCTCCGGGCCCGATGAGCGAGACCAAGCGCTCGACCGAGAGCGCGCCGCATACCGCAGCGACCTCTCGCGCTCGCCCGACGAGCGGCTCGACCTGCGGTAGGTTCGTGCGAGGCTCGTCGTGCGTCTCGTGCACCTGCGAGCGGGAGACGCTCTGGAGGCCACGACGCGGACGAAGCATGCGCACGAGCTCGTCGGCAGCCGGACGAGACGTCGGCTCGCGCACGAGACACGCCATGATCGAGTCGGCGAGCCAGGGTGGGAGCGAAGCGACCTGCCGGATGTCCGGGATCGGTCCGGATCGAATGGCCTCGAAGAGCTCGGGCAGCGAGTCCGATTGGAAGGGCCGAGCCCCGGCCGCCGCATGGAACAAGGTGACGCCGAGCGACCACACGTCGGCGGCGCGCGTCCAGCCACGCTCGGCCAGGATCTCGGGCGGAGAGTAGTAGAGCGTTCCGACGAACTCTTCGCTCCTGTCGCCGGCGAGGCTCGCAACGCCGAAGTCGACGATCTTGGTCGACTTGCGATTACCGGATGCGCTCGCGAGAAAGACGTTGTCCGGCTTCAGATCGCGGTGGAGGACGCCCGCTGCATGCGCCGCGGCCACGCCCTCTGCGAGCGCGGGCGCGATCTCGGAGAGCTCCGCCGGATCGAGCCGGGTCGAGCGTCGAAGGGCGTCGCCCAGCGTCTCGCCGGTGAGCAGCTCCATCGCGAGCCAGGCGAGGCCCTCGTGCTCGCCCGCGTCGTACACGTCGACGATCGCCGGGTGCCGAAGCCTTGCGAGCGCGATCCCTTCTCGCTCGAAGCACGCGACGAGATCCCGCGAGGGCGGGAGCGCCAGGATCTTCAGGGCGACGTCACGTTGCAGTCGCTCCTGTCGCGCTCGATACACGACGCCCATCGCCCCGGCGCCCAGCATCTCGACGATCGTGTAGCGATCGTCGATCCGGTGACCCGGGTGAAGGACCCTCGAGGCTTGGCTCACGAAGGCTCGACTCTAGCGCGAACTCGGAACGGCTTCGACCGACCAAGCCGGCGAAGATGGCTGCCGTGATGAACATCACGACGCTGTAGAAGGCGGCCGGCATCGCCATGGCCGCGCTGCCGAGAACGCCTGTCGCCACCGTGATCGCGAGCGCGGAGTTGTGGATTCCGATTTCCATCCCGATCGCGACGGCCTGACGCTTCGGGATCTTGAGGAGGCGCGGGACGAAGTACCCGGTCGCCATGCTGGCGAGGTTGAACGCGACACACGCGGCCGCGATGGATCCGACGTACTCGAAGAGATCGCCGGACGGCCGCGCCGCGACGCCACCAACGACGGCGCCCGCGATCACCATGAACAGGAACGCCGCCGAGATCTTCTTCACCGGCTTGCCGAGCCGCTCGGCGAAGGCGGGCCGAGATCGCGCCACCAGCATGCCGATCGCGATCGGAACGAGCACGACCGAGAAGACCTGCACCATCTTGGACGGCTGCATCGGGATCGTCGCCTCGCTACCCAGGAACGCGTGCATCGCGAGCTCGACGATGAACGGCAACGTCACCAGGCTGAGGATGCTGTTTACCCCGGTGAGCGTCACGTTCAACGCGACGTCACCACCGGCAAGGTGGCTGTAGAGGTTCGCCGTGGCACCGCCGGGCGACGCGGCGAGCAGCATGAGACCCACCGCGATGTCCGGAGGAAGCTCGAAGGCCACCGCGATCCCGAAGCAAACCACCGGCAGGATCAGCATCTGACAGACCAGACCGACGAAGACGGCGCGTGGTTGGGAGACCACGCGCCGGAAGTCGTCGACCGTCAGGCTCAATCCCAGGCCGAGCATGATGATGCCCAGCGCGACGGGCAGGAGGACCGAGATGAAGACGCCGTCGAGCAATGCTGCCGCTCCTTGTTCCGCGAACCTTGAAAGCCCGCGAATGGGCACGCCAGCTCGAGTGAGGTCGAAAAGCTACACGCTTACTTTTTCTTCGCAGCCGCGCCGGGTCCAGCGCTCGGGGCTTGCCCGGCCCTCCTGCAAGCCGTCGGGGATCCGAGCTCGCAGGCGCGCTCGTAGGCCTTGGCCGCGCTCTTACCCTCCTTCTTCCGGTCGTAGAGCTCCGCAAGATAGAAGCATGTGCTGCTGCGCCGGCTCTGCGTCTGAAGCTCGTTTGGGCCTTCGATGTTCTCGCAGGCGTGCTTCAGGATCCTCTCGGCAGCGGCGAGGTCCTTCTTGAGGTTCTCTCCTTCTTCGTATTCCTTGGCGGCGAGGTTGCAGCTCGCGACGAAGCCGGCCCTGCACTGGGCCTCGTAGATGGCGACCGCCTTGCCGCCGTCCTTCGGCGTGCCGGCGCCCTCCAGGTACATGAGGGCGAGCACGTCGCAGCCGTCCTTGTCGCCGAGATCGCAGCTACGTTTCGCGAACGTGAAGCCCTTCGACGCTTCGTTCAGCTTCTTCCAGTACGAGACGCCGGCCGAGGTGCACGAGAACGGATCACCCGCCGAGCAACCTTTCGTGAACCAACGAACGGCGTCCTGCTCGTCCTTGGCCTCCATGGCGAGCGCGCCGCGCCACCAGCAGCTCTTTTCCCGACCGTACTCACACGCCTTCTCCGCGTAGGAGCGAGCTTCCGCCTTGTTCTTCCGACTCGACGCCCGCTCCGACAGCATCTGGCAGGCGGCGCCGTCCTTCTTGTCGCACTTCGGCTTGCACGCCTCGTCGTTGCTGTAGCTGCACACGCCCTCTGCCTCGGGCGATACGCAGGTGGCGCCGTTCCACTCGCGACCGGGCGGACACGAGACCGCCGGTTCTTTCCCCTGCTCCGAGCTCGTGACGAGCGCGCGGCCGGCGCCTTCCGCAGGGATCTTCAGCAGCTCGAGCCGCACGAACGCGGTGCATCCGGGCGGCGGCGCCTCGCCGTCTTCCCTCGCCTTCTCGCATGCCGACACGTCGCCATCCGACGTCATGGCCTTGCGCGCACTCTTGCTCGCCGCGTGCGCCTCGGCGCCGAAGACGTCCGCCGCCGCCATCACCTCGCCCTTCGAGCCCGTCTCGAGCTTGAATGCTCCCACCCAGACCGAGTTGACGACGTGCGTTCCCTGGGCGCAGTCACCCTCGAGATTGTTACGGTCGACGGCGAGCATTCCGGCGCTGCGCTGACCCACCGTCATCGTGGCGAGATTGAGACGTCCCGACCGATCGAGCGCGGCCTTGAAGCTCATGCCGTTCAGCGGAAGCGACGCGCCGAGGTCATCCCCCGACTCCATTTCGACCAGCTGGGCCTTCGGCGTGTAGCCGACCCATTTGTACTCGGTGCCCTTCATGCGGCAGGTCGGAAGAACCTTCATCGACTTGCAGTCGAAGCTCACGACCGGACCGCCTTGCTTCAGCTTCGCCTCGAGATCGCCACGGTCTTCGGGGCTGATGTCGATGATGAGCGGCTTGGCGTAGTGGGCCTCGCAGGCTTCGAGGCTGCTGGTGGCGCCGAGCGCCTCCGTCGCTGTCGCCTCCTTGGGCCGGATGGCTTCGCCCACGTTCGACGAGCACGCGGAGGTCGCCCCCGCGAGCAGCAAGCCACACGCGATCGCACTCTTGTCATGCTTCGCCATGAGAATCTCCAAAAGAAGGTTTCAACCGTGTCGGGAAACCTCCCCTTATCCCGCGGGACAAACGGAGATGTGGGCCTGGCCGCAACGGCCAAGCGCTTGGCCGCGACGGTCATGCGACGAGGCGACTCAGGGCTTCGGCGGCGCCTTCTTTGGCGCCGGCTTCTTCTGCGCGGGCTTCTTTGCTGACGGTTTCGTCATGCCTTTGCCGGTACCGATCGATCCCAGGCCACCGAGGCCCACGCCGCCACCGCCGAAACCCGCTCCGCCACCGCCCACGCCGGAGCCGCGGGTTCCGAGCCCGCCGCTTCCGAGCCCGTCGATCCGGCCCGCCCCCAGGCCGCCGAAAGGATCGCTCGGCGGGCGATTCATCAGATCCTTCAGCTCCTGATCCCGTTTCGCGCGATCGGCCCGTTCGGCAGCGGCGTGCCTGTCGAGCCCTCTCGCCATCTGGCGAGCCGCCTCGAGGTCGTCCACCGCGTCAGCCGATGACTTCGGCAGGGCCGACGGCGTGGCGAAAGCCGCCGCGGTCGTAGAGGCGATGGGATTGCTCGATGCTTTTGCGGGCGGAGCATCCGCCATGACCGGCTGGACCGGAGCGGGCTCGCCGCCGGGAGCCGCGGCGCACGCCGAGAGCGCCAACGCGGCAATGCAAAGACCCGCTCGGAACATGGATCGTGGGTACGCACATGCCCGACCCCCGTCAAGCATCCGCCTTGGCGTGAAACCGCAGCAGGCCTAAGGAGAGGCCGTGACGCATCGCCTTCTGCTGCTTGGTTTGTGGATGACCGTAGGATGCGCCGGCGCGACCGCGGGCCCACCATCGCCAACCAAGCCGGCCACCGCTGCCGAGCCCAAGAGCAGCGCCAGCGCGCCGACATCCGCATCCGCCGCCCCGGCCAAGACCGCGCCCGAGCCCCGCTACGCCGGCTCGAAATTCGATCTGGATCCGGCCGAGCCCTTGCCCCGCGGGGCGATCGCGCGGTGCGGAACCACGCGCATGCGAATGCCCGCGCGGAGCGCGGTGGCGGTGACCAACGACGGCAAGGTGTTCGCGATAGCAACCGGGACCTCGTCGCGCGAGCTGCGTGAGCTGACCGCCGGGACCACGACGACGCTCGACGCCTCGCCCTACGAAGCCGTCTTCTCCCCGGACGCGACCCGACTCGTGGTGCGCCCTGCCTACAGCGGCGGAAAAGTGTCGGTCCTCGACGTGGCGTCGGGGAAGGTCGTGGGTGAGCTGACGATCGATCTCGCGAAGGGCAAGCCCTCGAAGAACGCATTCGTCGTTTCCGGAACCGAGTACATCGACAGCATCAGGTACTCGCCCGACGGCTCGGTCTTCTTCGTGCTCACCTCGAAGAGCAAGCTCGTCACCGCCGATGGTCGTACAGGCAAAGTCCTGCGCACGCGTCAGGTGCCCTACGGGACACTCCTCGACGTGAGCGCCGACGGATCGCGCGCTCTCGTCCTCACGCGCGACCCGCCGCGCAATAGCGGCGACCGGTTCGCTCTGCTCTCGATGGCGTCGACGTACGACACGACCGGCTACGTCGTCTTGGATCTCGTCTCCGGCGCTACGATCCGCAAGGAACAGTTCAAGCTCGAAAAGCGCGAGGATCCGGGCGCTGCCAAGGTCAGGGAGCATTGGACGGCAGCGTTCGCGCTCGCTCTCGACGGTCGCACCGTCTATCGGCGCGAGCACGGTGACCTCGACGCCATCGACGTCGCGAGCGGCAAGACGCGAAGCGTCGTCAAGCGAGACAAGAGTGACTTCTTCTCCGGCTTCGGAGGGTTCAACAGTCGCACAATCGACCTACATCCCGACGGCAAGCACGCGATCATCGACGCTCAGCTGGTCGATCTGGAGACCGGGCAGAAGGGCAGGAGGTTCGAGCACTCGTTCGCTGCAATCAGCAAGAACCTGCGAAGGGTCGTCACGCGCGAAGGAGACGTCCTGCACGTCGACGGGGTCGAGACCCGCGAGGGCCACAACGGAGCGGTCACTTCGTTGGGCTTCCTTCCCGAGGGTCGCGTCGTCGTCGCTGCCGATGGGCACCTCCACTTCTGGGACGCCGGCAGCTGCGATCGCATCGCGAAGCCGGAAGTGAGCGCACGGGCCTTTCGAATGGCGCAGGCGGCGCCGCTCCTCGCGATCGACGGCTACCCGACGCTGTTCGTCGACGGCACGGGCAAGCTGACGAAGATGAAGCAGTCGCTCCGCCACGAATCGCTTGCGCTCGCCCCGGACGGGTCGCGCGTGTACGGCGGGATCGACAACTACGAGGAGGAAAGCGAGATCGTGGCGCTCGATCTCGAAGGGAAGCCACAGAAGAGCAGCAGCGCTCCGAGCAACGTCCGCAACCTGGCGATCTCACCGGGCGGCACCAGGCTCGCGGTCTCGTCGGGCTACGGTGAAGACTCGAAGTTCGAGATCCGCCGGACCAGCGATCTGGGTGTCGAAACTTCATCGGGCGACAATTGGGACCGCGTCTTCTTTGCGCGCGAAGACCGCCTGATCGCTCACGGCTACTCGGGCGTGACAATCCTCGACGTCCCCTCGCTCAAGACGGTCGAGAAGTTTGGTGCGGGCGCATGCTGCCAAGTGCTCGCCGTGAGCAAGGATGGCAAGCGCGTCGCGGGCTCGTGGGACCGAACGATCTACGTCTGGGAGCTCGACCCTCCGAAGCTCGTAACGACCCTTCGCGGCCACTCCGACAAGGTCTCTTCCCTCGCATTTTCGCCCGATGGAACGACGCTCGCGTCAGGGTCCGAGGACACGACAGTTCTTCTGTGGGACGTCGGAGCACCGCCGGCTCCCGTTGTGGAACGAGCCGCGACGCCGGTGGGCTCGGGCCCGCCGAGCCTGGACCGCTGGTCGACCGGCTACCACTCCGGAGCGGCGTTCGTTCGTGACGACGGCACGCTCGGCGTCGCCGGCCGGATTGCAACGCCGGCGCCGGCCGGCCTCCGCGATATCAAGAGAATCACGGCTGGCGCATCGGCCACGTGCGTGCTCGGCGGCACGGGCGTTTCCTGTTGGGGCTCCACCGGAGGCGGCGTGCTCGGCGTTCCGGAAGAGAAGGGGGCCACGAAGTATCGCTGGAAAGAGCGCACCACACCGGTCTTGGTGCCCGGCGTCACGAACCCCGTAGATGTCGAAATGTGGACTGCCTACGCCTGCGCCAAAGAAAAGACCGGCGCGCTCGTTTGCTGGGGCCGGTTGGGAGAGCCCGGGAACGACGCGCCTCGGCGGGTTCTCGAAGGGGTGACCGAGTTCGGCCTCGGATGGAACCAGGCATGCGCGCTTCGTAATGACGGTGACGTCATGTGTTGGTCGGCCGGCGGCGCGACCCCGACCGCGGTCAAGGATGCGCCGAAAGCGGTGCACCTCGCCGTAGGCAGCCACCATGTGTGCGTCCTCGGCAAGGACAAGCGCGTCTATTGCTGGGGCCAGGGCACGAGCGACCAGATGGGTGATGGGCTCGGCCGCGACAGCTCCAAGCCCACGGCGATCGAGGGCGTGTCGGACGTCGTCGCGATCACCGCTCACGGAAGCGCCACGTGCGTTCGGACCGAGAAGGACGACGTCTTCTGCTGGGGCGGCTTCGGATCGGGAGATCGCTCGTTGGTGGTACCGACGCTCATCAAGGGCCTGCGCGGGACCAAAGGGATCGAAATCTTCGCGGATGAGCGCGTCTGCGCCGAGTCGAAGGGCGGGCTCGCTTGCGTCGATCTCGCGGGACGGTGAAGCGACGCGCTACTTGATGCTCTCGAGGAACGCTTCACGCAGCGCTTCGTCCGGCTCGTCGCGGACGACGAGCGAGAGCGCGTGCCGCTGGTTGATCCAGAGCTTGCCGAAGCGGCGGCCGCCTTTGTTGCATGAGGTCTCGAAGCGCGTGGTGGTCAGCTTGTCGGTCTCGACGAGCCCGGTGAGCCGCATCTCTTTCTGGCAGGACACGCCGAGGTGGGAGATGACGAGCTTGACCATCGCTTGTTGGTCGAGCTTCTTCGGTCGCTCGAGCTCGACGATTTCGTAGACGGCCTCGCCTCGTGATGCTCTCCACGTGCGCGACTTGGCCTGGGCCTCGATCGCCGCCCCGGGAGGCATGAGCATCGACGTGCCCCACGTCGTATCGTCGACGCGCTTCCAATCCTCCGGAAGCTTGGCCGCCGCCGACGGAGCTTGCGCCTCTCCTTTGTGACAGCGCTGCATGCGCCTGAACGCGTCCACGCAGCCGGACGGGACGACGCTGTCGCAAAACGACTCCTTGGCCGCGTGGAGGCACGTGAACGCTGCCTCCGCCTCGGTCTCGCAGCCCTTGGAGCGGGCCTCGTACTGCTCACATTGCGTCCGGCACGTTGCCTCCCGGCCTTCGGGGCAGGTGTCGCGAACGCGATCGCAGAGCCTAAAGCATGCGACACCCACCCGCGTCTCCGTCGGCGCTGCCGCCGAGGTCGCGGCTGATGCCGTAGCCTCCGGAGAGGGCGCGTCGTCCTTCGATCCCGTCGTCGCGGCGACAGCCGGCTCGGAGGTGGGCTCGGACGAGGGTTGGCTCGCAGGCGCGCACCCCTGCAGCGTGAACGAGAGCATCAGCGCGACGCATGCAGACTTCCTCATCGAAGCCGCATGCTACGCACGAACGCGAGCTCCGGTCACTTCATCGCTGGCTGCGTTGGTGGGGCGCTCTGCCGCGCCGGTGCAGGTTCGGGGCACACGGCCTTCGATGCCAGCGAGAGCGCACCGGAGAAGAGACGCTCGGAAAGACGCAGCTCGTGGCTGCGCAGAAGGGCCACATCGGCCCGGTCTCCGGCGCCGACACGCTCGAGTCGGGCAATCAGCTCGCGGAGATTTCCGAGGTGGTCGGTCGCACCTATCGGATCGCCCTGCTCGAGCGCGGCGCCACAGTTTACGGCGCACAATGCGGCGCGAACGATCAGATCACTCGGCTCGCTGGGAGACGGGGTGAATAAGTCGGACTCCGAAGTTGGGGCGCAGCTCATGGTTGCGCCACCGAGCAATTGTCGTTCCCGAACCCCGGCGGTGCCCAGACTCCGAACCAGCCAAGCACCGAGGTTTGCTCGGAAACACGCCACGCTTGTTACTCCCCGACCCCGACCTGCGCGACGTACACCTCTCGTGCGCTCGGCCGTAGCCGAGCCCGAAAGGAGAGCGCCATGGTCGACATTCTTCACAAGGTCGGGGTCAAGACGTCGTCACCCAAGCCGGTCTACGACGTGCTCACGACGCTCGAAGGGCTGCGTGGTTGGTGGACCACCGATACGAAGGGAGAGCCGGACAGAGGAGGGGTGATCGAGTTCCGCTTCGAGGCCGGTGGCTTCGACATGAAGGTGCTCGAGGCTCACCCGGACAAGCAGGTGCTCTGGCAGGTGGTCGGCGGACCGGAGGAGTGGGTCGGCACCAAGATCCGGTGGGACCTCGCGCAAGACGGCGACTACGTCTCGATTCTCTTCAAGCACGAAGGATGGCGAGAGCCTTCCGAGTTCATGCATCACTGCAGCACGAAGTGGGCGGCGTTCTTGCTCAGCCTCAAGACGCTGGTCGAGACGGGAAAGGGCGCACCGCACCCGAACGACATGCGGATCTTCAACGCTCTACAGTGAAACCAACGGGGGGGCTTTTTCGCTTCCTTCACCCAGGGTGCAGACACAGGCGATCTGAAAGCGGCGAACGCCTTCCTCCAGGCGACGTAGCGACCCGATACTTTCGGCCACCCGCCCTTCGCAACCAAACAATCGGAAGATTCTGGCCCCGTTCTCGTAGATCCCCGTCTCAACAAGGAGAAACGGGATGAGCAAGCTGGCTTGTCGAGTGGGCTTGGGGCTCGTGGGGCTCGTCACGCTGACGGGCTGCACCCTCCTCAACCTCAAGGCGAAGGACTCGGACGACGAGATGAAGGCCGGCCCTGATCAGGGCAGCTTCGGAGGTCTGCACGAAGCGAGCAAAGGGAAGATCGTCTTCGCGAAGACGGCGATCCCGAAAGAAGCGCCGGCGACGTTCACGCTCGCGGACGAGTTCCGTCTGACGGAGCAAATCCACGCGCGCGCCTACTTCGCAAAGTCGGCTCGGAACTCGCTCGTGGGCCTCGCCGACCCCGACAACAACTGCAAATGGGAAAATCGCCGCAACATGCGCTTCGCGTTGTCCGTCGACGGCGGTCCGGAGCACGGGCTGGATGACGACCCGGCCGGCAAGAAAACCTGGGCGACGTACACGACCTTGCTCATGACCGACGACGCGGGCGGTGGTCTCCTGCCGCAGGACAAGCAGGTCATTTTGCCGCAGCACCGCAACAAGCCCGAGGCAATTCTCGCGAGGGTCCTCGCGACGCTGACCGATGGTGAGCACAAGCTCACCTTCTCGGAGGTGGCGCACTGCAGCGGTAACCCCAAGACCACGCTCGCGACCGGCGAGATTCGTGTGTTCGTCGACGGGGCCGGGCGTGCTCACCTCGCCAAGCAGATTCGACTCGCCGAGAGCGGGATGAAGACGCAGCCGGAGGAGGCGAAGAGGCTGAGTGACGCTGCCGCCGCCACGTTCGACAAGGCGAAGCTCCTGCACTTCCGCGTGATCCTCGACGGCTGGGAGGTGCGACGCGGCCCGAACGACGAGCCGGTCGATCGGCGGACGATGGCGCTCTCGCTCCTCGAAGAGGGCGGAAAGTGCACGCTCCGCACGTCGGAGATCGTGGAAGCGCACGAAGGCGGAGGAAAGTACGGCGCACCTTCGTTCCGGGAGACGATCGACGGGGCGCTCGGCCAGATGACCGACCTTTCGGTGCCTTGCGACATCGACGTCGAGAAGTAGCCGAGCTCAGAGGCGGCGCCGGTCGTACGCCCGGCGCTGCTCGATCTAGCTCAGTTACATTCGTCGTCGCGAGACGACTGCCGGCTGCACGTGCCCGGACCGTCTTGCAGACTGCACTCCGATACCGCGCTCGACGAGGGACACTCGTAGAACGAGCCGTTCAGGCAGCAGGTGTACGACTCCGACGACGAGCTGGAGCTGGTGCTCGCGCTCCCGTCGTCGCCGCCGTCTTCGCTGCCGTCATCGTCCCCGCCGTCATCGTCTCCCCCGTCGTCGCCGCACGCGACGAACGCGAGCGAGCCGAGGCCAAGTGACAAAACCGTCATGAAATGGAACCAGTGTCTCATCGGGATGCGCTCCTTGCAGGCGCTGTTTGAACGCACCAGTAGTCGCGCACCCTACCTTGGTGACAGCGGGAGCAGGATTTCGCGGGGAGATACTTTTCCCGTCGAAATCCTGCCGTTGTGAGCGAACATAAAAAGTGACTTGTCACTTTTTATATGTCGTGCGATGACGTGCCGACGAGGTGCCGGCATGTCCCTCCTGATTCTCTTCGCCATCCCCTTCTTCCTCGCGACGCTGATCGGTGAGGCGTGGCTTCGCCACCGCCGCAAGATGGCGTTCGACTACAAGGACGGCGCGACGAGCATCGGGCTCGGGCTCGGCAACCTGTTCATCAACCTGGGCATCCAGGGTGCGCAGCTGGGGCTCTCGACGGTGCTCTACCAGTACCGCATCGTCGACCTCGGGACCGGACCGCTCGCGTGGTTCCTCCTCATCCTCGCGGATGACTTCGTCTTCTACTGGGCGCACCGCGTATCGCACGTGTGCCGCTTCTTCTGGGCCACGCACGAGGCGCACCACTCGAGCGAGCAGTTCACCCTGACCACCGCGCTGCGCCAGCCGTGGACACACATCCCGGTTCTCGTGTTCTGGCTCCCGCTGCCGCTCCTCGGCTTCCGGCCGGAGATGATCCTGGTCGCCCACACGATCAGCCTCATCTACCAGTACTGGATCCACACAGAGCTCGTCGGGCGCCTCGGGCCGCTCGAGTGGGTGCTGAACACCCCGTCGCATCACCGGGTCCACCACGGGTCGAACCCGCGCTACCTCGACAAGAACTACGGCGGCATCTTCATCATCTGGGATCGCCTCTTCGGGAGCTTCCAGGAAGAGGACGAGCCGGTGGTCTACGGTCTCACGAAGCCGCTCGAGCGCCGCGACATCCTCACCGTCGCCTTCCACGAATGGATCGCCATCGCGCGCGATCTCTCGCGTGCCGACGGCCTCCGCCGGGCCGCGCGCTTGGTGTTCGGCCACCCTGCTCGCCTCGCCGAAGAGCGCGCGCAGCTCGATCGCCGAACCGCGTCGACCGCCGCGCCCATCCCTTCCGCCCAAGCGTAGGCCGTTTTGCTGGACGACGGGCTCAGGGCACCTCTACGGTCGGGCGTGGCCACGCCCACCACGGCACGCCGGACACAGTCGGAGCGTCGAGCGAGCACGCAGGCTGCGCTGCTGGACGCGACGCTGCAGACGCTGCGCGAGCTCGGTTACGCCAAGACCACCACGACCGAGATCGTCGCCCGCGCCGGCTGCTCGCAGGGCGCCCTCTTCCGCTACTACCCGACGAAAGAAGCGCTCCTGTCGGCAGCGGCAACCGCGCTCTGTGCGTCGCTCTTTCCGCGTTTTCGCGTCGCCATGCAGTCGAAGAAGAAGGGCGCCGATCCGATCGAGCAAGGGATTCGCGGATTGTGGCGCGTGTTCAAGACGGATGAGGTGCGCGTCCTCCACGAGCTCTACGCCGCGGCGCCGACCGAGCCCGGCTTGAAGAATGCGCTGATGCCCGTCCTCGCGGCGCACCGCACGCACACGCTCGACGTCGCAAAAGAGCTCTTCCCCGGCCTCGCGCGCTCGCCGCACTTCGAGGCGGCGGCGGATCTGGTGCTCGCCACGATGACCGGCGCCATCCTCATGCAGCTCGGCGAAACGGACCGAAAGCGTGAAGAGGCGTTCCTCGAATCGCTCATCGGTTCGACGCGTGTCGCCTTGGCGATTGCGTCGGAGTGACGGGTCGCCCGGATCCTGTCCCGGCTGCGGTCATGCGAGCGCGTCATGGGACGACTGCGCGGTGTGCGTCGCCGGGGAGAGACAGCGTGGCGAAGCGCCGGGCAGGGCCCTTGCAGCAACGATTCCGCATGAGCCGCAAACAGAGCACGAAAGAACGGGCGACCGGAGTCCCGAGCACCGGCATGGTCGACATGAAGCTCGAGGTGATCGTGCTTCCCGTCGCCGACGTGGAGCGCGCGAAGCAGTTCTATGCAGGCCTGGGCTGGCGCGTAGACGGCGAGTTCGAAAAGCCCGACGGCGGGCGCCTCTTGCAGATGACCCCTCCGGGTTCGCCGTGCTCGATCCATTTCGGCACGGGCCTCACCGAAGCCGCTCCGGGCTCGGCGCAAGGCATGTACCTCGTCGTCGACGACCTCGAGGCTGCGTGCGCCGAGCTCAAGAGCCACGGCGCAGACGTCAGCGAGCCATTTCACCACGACGCAATCGGCGGACCACGCGTCCCGGGACGCGACACGAACAACCATCCGTACAACGCGTACGCGACCTTCAGCGATCCCGACGGCAACACCTGGCTCCTACAGGAAGTAAAGGTACGTCTGCCCGGCCGAGGAATGAGCGTCGACGTCCCGAGCATGACCGCGCTCCTTCGCGAGGCGGAGGCGAACCACGGCAACTACGAGAAGGTTGCGCCGAAGCATCACTGGTCGGATTGGTACGCCGCGTTCATGGTTGCGCGCGTGCGCGGCCGGAGCGTCGGCGAGGCAGCCAACGACGCCGGCGTCCACATGAAGGCGCTCCCGGCGATGAAGCGGGCATCGTAGCGCTTGCACCGGATCCGCGCCGAGGCACACTGTGGTTGTGCTTCCGGAGCCCCTCCGTCGTTGGCTCGGCGTGCTCGAGGTCGTGGCGTTCGCGACGCTTCTCCGAAGCGTCGCGTTCGACCGGTGGATCACGGTGGTGATGTCGCTGTTCCTCCTCGCTGCCGCCTTCGGCGCGCGGCGCGGCCGATCGTGGGGCGTAGCGTTGGCGTTCGCGTCGTCCTTCTTCTTCCCGCTCGCGTTCGTCCTCGGAATGGCGCCTGCCTGGTTCGTCGTCGTCGGGGCGATCGCGGCCGTTCCGTTCGCGCTGACTTGGCGCGCGTTCGCTCGGGCCGACCGCGCTGCGACGGCTTGGCTCGCCGGGCTCTCGATGGGCGCCGGCTCGCTCGTCGCGCTCGTATGGCAACAGATCGCGTGGCCCCTATTCTGGACGTTCCCGGCGCTCTTCCCCAGCGTCCGTCCGCAAAACGGTCTGCTCGTCACCGCGCTCCTCGCGACGGCTGTGGCGGTCTGGGCTGCTCGATGGAGAGAGGCGCGCCGCGTCCGCTCCTCGGATGACCGAACGGCCGAGCTCGGCACGATCGCGAGCTCGACGGGGATGCGCATCGCCACGACGAACGAGGCCGCTGCGTCGGTCGAAGCGCGCGAGCTCGAGGCCGAGCAAGAGGCGCGCGAAGCGTTTTCGGGCGAGCTCGAGGCGAACCCCGCGCGGCGGAAGAACGGTGCCTGACAGCCGGCTCCGCGCTACGCGGGCCTCTTCGCGACGATGAAGCCGATCATGTCGGCAGTCCCGACGTTCCTCGCCTCGACGTCGACGAAGCCGGCTTCGCGGATCTCGCGCAGAATCGTCCTTTTGTCATAGATGTAGACTCTCGGTGCCTTACCGAACCAGCGCATCACGGTGATGATCGCGCCGTACGGCACCCAGCTGTCTCCCAGACAAACGTTGGAGGAGATGAACGACCCGCCCGGCGCGAGGAGATCGAAGATGATCTCGAGCGTGCGCTTTCGATCCTCGACGAGGTGAAGGATCGAGTACGCCCAGACGGCGTCGACCTTACGGTCCAGGAACGCAGGTGGACCATCGAGCGTGCCCTGGTGGAAGGTGACGTTGGTCACCCGCTGAGCCTCTTTCTTTTGGTTCGCGATCCGAACCATCTCGGCCGAGACGTCCATCGCGTGAATGTGGCCGGCGAACGGCGACATCGCGAGCGCCAGCGATCCCGTGCCGCAGCCGATCTCGAGGATCGTCGAGTCACTTCGCAAGTGCTCGCGCGTGATCGCCTGCTTGCGCTCGAAAGCAGGCAGGTCCTTCACCGGCTGCGAGGCGTACTTCTCGGCGATCCCATCCCAGAACTTGGCGTCGGCGCTCATCATCCCGCCGAGTCTACGAATCGCCGTCGCGTTCGCTTGGTGCAAGTTCGTGACGCACGGGAGCGTTTTCGCGCCACCCCGGTGCGTCGCCGCGAAAGAGCGCCTCACGCTCCGAGAGCGCGGCGCTGATGGCTTCACGCGCCGCGCGAAGACGAGCGTTGTCACGGAGATCGCCGTGGCTTAGCAGCCAGAAGTCGGCCATGTGGCGAAGGTCGGGCTTGGCCAAGCGAACGAGCCGGGGATCGGGATCGCCGACGTACGTGGGCAGCATGATCAGGCCGAGCCCTGCATGCGCGGCCTGGGTCATGACCTCCATCGAGTCGAAGGAGCCCCAGACCGGAAGATCCGGGTAGCTCGACGCGGCAACGAGCGACTCGACCAACTTGGGCCTGTCGGATCCGAGCCATCGCACGCCTCCGCAGCGTTCGGGATCGAGCCGCTCGGCGTGTGCCACGGCGACGTAGCTACACAGGACGATCGGCACCAGCCGGCGTCCGATCAGATGCTCGGGAGGGGTCGCCGTGCGCAGAACCGCGCGCAGCGCCACGTCGGCCTCGCGCTTCGAGAGGTCGAGGTTCCTGGGATCCGCCGCCAGCTCGAGCTCGATCCCGGGATGCTCTTCGCAGAGACCGGCCAGCGCCCCGACGAGGACCCTCGCGATGAAGGGATCGGTGCACGTCACGCGGACCGGTCCCTCGAGGCGCGCATCCTGCCCGACGAGCCCACGCTCGAGCGCGACCATCTCTCGCTCGACCCGCTCGGCCCCGGACACCATCTCGCGGCCGGCGTCGGTGAGCTGGTAGCCGTCGCGGTGCCGATCGAAGAGCTTCGCGCCGAGGCGTGTCTCGAGCGTCTCCACGCGCCGCGCCACCGTCGAATGGCTCACGCCGAGGAGCGTGCCCGCCGCTCGCACGGAGCCCGTGCGAGCGAGGGCGAGGAAATGGCGGACGTCGTCCCAGTCCACGACGCCGATAGCGTAGCGAAGGCGCCGGCTACTTCGTGACCAAAGCGTCCATCAGCTTCTTCGAGGCGCCGGGCCCCATGGGCTTGCCCTTCTTGGTCACGCTGAGCTGGAGGCGATCGGAAAGGGAGCTCTTCATCTCACTTGGTGGTTGGCGCCGTCAGGTACGCGCCCGGCAAGAACGAGGGGTTGAGCGCCACCTTGTTGTCACCGCCATCGACACGAATCAAGTCGGGCTGAATCTTGATGATCGAGTTCTTCACCTTGATCTCGATGCCTTGCTCGGAAACGAACTCGATCGCCCCCTCCGCTTTGATGCCGAGGCTCTCGCCGCGCGACTCGACCTTGATCGTCTCGTCCGCCGTCTGCTTGAACTTCTGCTTGACCTTGTCGACCCGGTCGCCCCGGACGTAGTTGGTCTGGTTCCTCTGGACGATGGTGTCCTGATCGGAGCCGATGGTGATCTTCTGGTTGCCGACGACGCGGATGAGATCGTCCGTCCCGATGTACGCGGCGCGGTGGTTGCCGACAACGGTCTTCCAGTTGTTGTGGACGACCCAGTGCATGTCCTTGTTGGCCTGGATGTACAGGTTCTCTGCCCCGCTTGTGTCATCGATCTTGAACCCGCTGCCCGACCATTGGTGGTTGATGCCGGTCGGCGAGTTTGCCTGATGAATGCCGCTATTGGTCACCTGGCCGTGGATCTCTTGGGGTGACATCGGCGTGCCGCCGAAGATGCTCTGGCTCGGACCGGACTCGGCGCCGCCCGCCGCACCCATCACCATGCGCGGGCTGGACTCGCTGAACAGGCCGGTGACGCGCTTGTACTTCGGCAGGGCGTCCGGAACCGGATTGGTCTCGGTGTAGACCCGTCCGATGACGACGGGCCGATCGGGATCGCCGCCGAGGAACTCTACGAGCACCTCTTGTCCGATGCGCGGGAGGTTGATGCCGCCGAAGGTGGATCCGGCCCACGGCTGGTTGCAGGGCAGCCAGCACGAGCTCGTCTCGTTGCGCCGGCTCTCGCGGTCCCAATGGAAGTGGACGCGCACGCGGCCGTACTCATCGGTGTGGATCTCGTCACCGAACGGTCCGACGACGGTGGCGCTCTCCAGACCGTGCAGCTCGGGCTTTGGCGTCAGCGGCTCGGGCCGATAGGGAACCGAGGCGGGCACCGATTCGACCTGCGCGCGCCAATCGCCGTCGTAGTCCGCCTCGATCACGCACGCCGTGACGAGCAGGCCGGAGGTCGCCCCCACCGTGCTGTGCGGGTGATTGAACACGCTCAGGATGCGCCCGGGAGCGAGCTCGAGGACGTTGGACTCGAGCGACACGACGTTGGCGTCGTTGCGCTTGCCGTACAGGCGATTCATCGCCTTTCGCTGGCCAGCCGTCTCGTTGGTGCGCGCGATCCCGCGATCGTCGGCCGACGGCGTGCCACCGCCGCTCTCGCCTTTGTAGAGCATCGATCCCGGCTCGTAGTCGAACTGCTCGAGGCGGGCTTCCTGCGGAAGGCCGGTCGTCGCCGAGACGCGCGGCTGCCTGTTGCTGCGCCGGCGGTAGTCGAGATCGCCGATGGTCATCGTGCCCGGACGGAGGCGCGACCTGACCACCACGTGCGTCACGAAGCTGCCGCTCTGGCTCGGGCGCTCGTGGAACTGAATCATCGGGTGCGAGAGCGCGCGCGTCTCGGGCTCGTCGTCGAGCACGAGCTTCGTTCCGTCATCCGATTCTTCGAAGTAGTAGCTGATGCCGGCGTCCTCGAGCAGGCGGCTGATGAAGGTGAAGTCGCTCTCGCCGTACTGCACACGGAACTTGCGCGTGATGTGGTTCGCGGCGTTGCACCGAACCTCGTGGTCGACGCGCCACTCGCCGAGGAGCTTCTTTACGATGTCGAGCTCGGACTCGTATTGATAAATGCGATAGTTCTTGCGCTGGGTGAGGAGGAACGCGCGCGGAACGATCACCAGCCGGTAGGTCGCCAGCTCGCCCTCTTCGACCCGGATCTGCTCCATTTCCAAGCAGAGCCCGGTCCAGCGCTGACTCGAGTGCTCGGTGGAGAGCTCGAAGCTCGCCGCCTGACCGATGACCGCGTCGAAGTCGACGTTCGGGTTCTGCGAGAGGACACGGAGCTCGATGCGGAAGAGCTGGCTCATCGCCTGCTCGACCGAGAAGACGCGCACATCGAGCGTGTCGCCCGTGGCGATCGTCACCTTCGCGTGGTTCGTGGTGCTCATCGGCTCCCCCAGGTGATGCCTCGGCAGGCGTTGTCCGGGTTGACGTCGATCTTCGGCGATTGGAGTTGAATGTCGTTCGACGAGAACGTGATGCTCGAGCTACCGCATTTGAGGATGATTGCCTCACCGGCCTCGATGATGATGGCCTGCTTGGCCTTGTGGTTGATCGCGCCCTTGCACTCGATGACGGCCTTCTTCTTCACGATGAGGCCGATGTCCGTCCCGGCCCACTCCTCGCGGTCCTTCTCGACGGTGATTGTCTGCTTCCCGGTAATGGTGAGCTGCTGATCCACGAGGACGTTGATGTGCTGCTTGTTTCGGACCTCGAGCGTGTCGTTGCCCCCGATGAAGGTCCCGCGATAGTTGCCGACCACCGTCTTCCACGAGCTCTTGACGACGATGTGAAGGTCCTTCTCCGCCTGAAGGAACACGAGGTTTTCGCCGGCGGCGTCCTCCATGAGGAAGGCGTTGTTGGTCCGGTCATAGGCCGCGCCGGTGGGCGCGTGCATCTTGGCGAAGTTTGCCGGCGGCTTCGCGCGGAACGCGGGGCCGGGCCCGGCCTGTTGAACGGTGTAGATGTTGGCCGGCGAGAATGCGCCACCCAATACGATCGTCGGGCTCGATCGGCCGACGAGGCCGGTCAGCGTCTTGCCATCCGGTAGCTTGACGGGCGCCGGCTGGTGCTCCGTGAAGACGCGGCCGATCACGACCGGCCGATCGGGGTCGCCCCCGAGGAACTCGACGAGCACCTCTTGACCGATGCGCGGAATGACAGTGCCGCCGAAACCCGGCCCCGCCCAAGGCTGATTGGTCGGCACCCAGCACGAGCTCTGATCGTCGCGCTTGCTCTCGCGGTCCCAGTGAAAGTGAACGCGAACACGTGCGTACTCGTCGGTGTGGATCTCGTCGCTCGCCGGGCCGACGACGGTCGCGCTCTCGATCCCCTTCACACGCGGCTTCGGCGTTACCGGCTCCGGCCGGAACGGCGTCTCGGTACCGACCGAGTCGACGTGCACGCGCCAATCTCCATCGTGCTCGCCTTCGAGGAGCGCGTCGGTCACCAAGAGGCCGCCGCCCGCGTCTACGTCGACGTGCGGGTGATTGGCGATGCCGAGGATCTTGCCCGGGCGGAGGTCGAGGATGTCGGACTCGAAGCTGACGCGCTTCGCGTCCTGGCGCTTTCCGAGCAGGCGATTGTGCGTCTTCTTGCTGCCGGTCGCCTCATCGGTGCGGCTCGCCCCGCGGTCGTCGGCGGCCGGCGTGTTTCCGCCGCCTGCGCCTTGATACAGAAACGCTCCGGGCTCGTACTCGAAGTGCTCCAGACGGCGCTCTTGCGCCAGCCCGAAGGCCGCGGAGAGGCGCGGTTGTTGCGTGCTCGCGCGGCGCCAGTCCAGATCGCCGATCGTCACGCGGCCGGGCCGCGTTCGTCGTGCGAGGACGACCGAGGTGACGAAGCTCTTCGACGTCGTGCCGGGCTGGTCGTAGTACGGCACGCCCGGGTAGACCATTTCACGCGACTGCGGGTTGTCGTCGAGGACCATCGTGGTCGTACCGTCCGAGTCCTCGAAGTAGAAGCTGATGCCCGCGTCCTCGAGCATGCGGCTCAAGAAGGTGAAGTCGCTCTCCCCATATTGAACGCGAAACTTTCGCGGAGGGTGCGCCGATGCATCGGCCAGCACGCGATAGGGGACCGCCCACTCGTCGAGGAGCTGCTCGACGATTTCGAGCTCGGACTTGAACTGGAAGATGCGATAGTTCTTCCGCTGGGTGAGGAGGTAGGCACGAGGCGCAATGGTGAGCGCGTACGTGGCGAGCTCGCCGCGATCCACGCGCACCTGATCGATCGCCACGCAGACGCCGCTCCAGGTTCGGCTCGCGAGCACCGTCCCCAAGCTGAAGCTCGCCTCGCTCCCGATGACGCCGCCGAAATCGACGTCGAGATTGTTGGATACGACGGTGAGCTCGACAGAGAACAGACGGCTCATCGCCTGCTTCACCGAGAAGCTGCGGACGTCGAGCTCGTCGCCGGTCGCTACGCTGACGCGCACGTGGTTCATTGCTCAGCCCTCACTTGAAAACCGCGTCCCACGCCTTGTCGAGGCTCCACTTGGCGCCCTCTCCCACGATGGTTTCTCCGGCGTCGTAGAAGCCGCCTCGACCGCCGTTGAGCGTCAACAAGAGCTCCGCGATCTTGTGATAGGCGGCGGTGTTGGCAAACTCGCTCGGCGGCCCGCCGTAGTACACGTTCTCGGGCGGGTTGCCCGGGTTCTTGGTGAGGAAGGCGCCGCCCGGACAATCGGTTCGATCCTTCCAGCGGGCCCCCGGCTGCTTGTTGATCGTGACCCATTCGCTGCCCTGCTTGATCAGCTTGAAGCCGTGTTGCTGGCACATCACGTGGTCGAAGTTGGCGCGTGCCGCTTGGAGCGAATTGACGAAGACCTGCTCGCACCCCTGGGCGATCTTGGGGACGCCGGGATCGGCGTACTTCTTCGACTCTTCGTCGATCTTGCTCTGGAGCCACTTGGAGACGTACCAATCGACGACCGTTATCGCCGCGAACGCACCCCACCCGAGCGGCCCCGCGAGGAGGAGCGGCGCCTTGATGAAATGCTTGGCCGCCGCCATCGCGCCGAAGCTCAGCCCCGAGCTGAAGACGAAGCCAAGAAACTTGAAGAAGTGGCTGTTGTCGTGCGCGACGAAGTCGTTGAGCCGGGCAGCGGGTTTGGGTTCATTGCTCATGGCGCCTCCACCGGTTCATACGAATCGAAAAAGCTCTTGAGCACGTGCCGGCACGTCTCCTCGAAGGTGAGGGGTCCCTGCACCCGGAAGACCCACATGCCGTCGCCGATCGGAAAGAAGACCGCCGCCTCGAAGAGCTCGGCGTCCCCCGGAACGCCCATTCGATGGGCGATGAGCTCGGAGCCGGCGACCGGCTGGTCGATGTTCCGGCGCTCCAAGAGCTCGTAGTTCGGCATGTTGACGCGAAAGAAGTCGAGCGCCTTTTGCACCTTGGGCTTCGCCTCTGCGAGCGGGGCGAGCAGCTCGGTGAGCACGGTGATTGGACCGTTCTTGTAGAGGTAGCGCGTACGGTCGACCCAATCGGCGTCGACCTCGTAGACGCATTCGGTGGCTTGGTAGGCAGCCATCATCGCCGTCGGAACCTCAGGGCCGCGAGAGAACGCTCGGCCCGCGCGTCGATCTCTTTGCGGAGGCGAGCGGGACCCACCCATTGAAAGTTGAGGAGGAGGTCGTAGTAGGTGACGAGGACGTTGCGCAGGTAGTCGGCGCCTTTCAGGTTGCGCGCGATGAACCCATAGTCCCTCGCGTCGAGCGGACCGACCTGGATCTGCTCGCTCCTGACGATTTCGCGCTCGAGGTAATAGCCGCCCTTCATGTCGCGGACGGTCGCCTCCATGTCGAGCTCGGGATCGTTCTTTTGGCGTGAGATGGCGAACGCAGCGGTGTCGTCGTCCTTCGGCGTGAAAAACTGGGTGGTCTGTTCGGACCAATCCTCACCCGGCAGATCGAACGAGAACGCCTTGGTCGAAAACCAGCTCATGGCGAGGGAAGCTCCAGCACGTGTGCGGCCTCGGGCATGGAGCTGACGGCGTCGAGGCCTGTGGCGACGATGACCTGGGTGGTCGTCGTCCAGCGGAGCAAGAACCGAATCAGATCCACGGCGCCGTCACCCAGCCCGATCTCCGGGGCGTCGAGGAAGATCACCGAGTCGACGATCGGCATTCGCGATGCGTACAGGGCGAAGATGAAGCCCTGCCGCTCCGATTGCGATAGCGTCTCCAGCGAGCGCTCTTCACCGGTCTCCTTGTCGCGCACCATCGCGTAGAAGGCGGTGCCCACGCGGCGAAGACCGCTGATTTCGAGCTTCGGGAAGAGGTCGCTGAAGCGCGTGGAGGCCAGCTTGAGCGCCGCGCGCTTCTCCGGCTGGTCCAAGAGGTCGTAGAGGTCCGCGAACTTGGAGTTGCGCGTCGTGAGCCGCTGGCGAACGTTGGCGTCGTCGGAGCCGAAGCTGAGCGGCCCCTCGAGCTCCCGGGTGTCGTGGAAGTAGTGAATGGATCCTCGATCCGGCGCCCCTGGCTCGTTGAGGAGCGCGGAGATGACGACCGGGTACTCCGGCGGCACTGCCCGGCCGAGGACGGCTTCGGTCGACAGGAGCGAATCGCCGACGGCCAACCGAGCTTGCTCGTTTGCGCTGAGCTCCCAATCGATCTTCACCTTGGCCGCGCCGAGGGTGCCGACGAGGTGATCCCAGCGGCTGTCCGGTGGCCCGTAGGGGCAGATCGACTCCTTGGCCGCCGCGAGCGTGTCGAGGAACGCCGTCTTGCCGCTCGCGGGCCGCCCGTGAACGACGATGAGATCGGGCTCGGACCGGGGCCAATCGGCCTTCAGCCCGTCGAGCCCTCGGATGCCGATGAAGGAGAAATTGCGGATGCGCATCTCAGTTCCCGCCGCCCTCTTTCGACTGGAAGATCGTTTTGTCGGCCGACCTGATGGTGATCACGCCCGGCTCCATCGTGATGGTGCTGCCTTTGACCTTGAACGTGATCTTCTGCTTCGACTCGATCATGAGGAGCTTCTTCGCCTCGTAGTTGATCCGCTCCTTCGTCGATTCGATGTGGAACCCGCCGGGGCCGACCTCGAGGTTGAGGTTGCCGTCGACCTGCTCGGCGCGCCGCTCGAAGACCGACAGCGTCTGGTTCCCCTTTACGGTCACCTCTTGGTCTTTGGCGATGCTCGTGTCGTGCACGTTCAGGATGGTCAGCTGATCGTCGGTGCCGACGATGCACCCCCTGTCGTTGCCGACGATCGTGCGCCAGCAGTCGTTGACGACGATGTTGAAGTCCTTTTGGGCCTGCATGTAGACCTTCTGCGTGCCCTTGTTGTCGTCGAACTTCATGCCGCTGCCTTGCCAGCTGTGGGTCACGCCGGTGGGAGAGTCGGCCTGGAACGCTCCCATCTCCGACACGTAGCCGTTGATCTCGCCGGTCGACATCGGCGTGCCGCCGCCGAGCGGGCTGCCGGCCGGGCTCGCGCCGGTGCCGTCGGCAGCACCCATGACCATTCGCGGCGTGGATTCGCTGATGATGCCCGAGACGGTCTTGTACTTCGGCAGCTTGTCCGGAGGGGGATTGGTCTCGGTGTAGACGCGACCGATGACGATCGGCCGATCCGGATCGCCGCCGAGGAACTCGACCAATACCTCTTGGCCGATACGAGGAAGGTTGACGCCGCCGAACGAGGTGCCCGCCCACGGTTGGCTCGTCGGCAACCAACAGGAGCTGGTGTCGCTGCGGTTGCTCTCTCGGTCCCAGTGAAAGTGGACACGCACGCGGCCGTATTCATCGGTGTGGATGTCGTCACCCCCGGGCCCGACCACGGTGGCGCTCTCGAGGCCGACCGCGATCGGCTTCGGTGTGATCTGCGCGGGCCGGTACGGAACGGCGGTCGACACCGTATCGACCGAGACGCGCCAGTCGCCGTCATGCTCGCCGTCGAGCACGCTGCTCACGACAAGGAGCCCCGACTCGGGCGTCACCGCGCGGTGCGGATGACCGAAGATCGTCACGATGCTCCCGGGCGACAGCTCGACGACGTTCGACTCGAACTTGATGCGCTTGTCACCCTGGCGCCGGCCGAGCAGGCGATTTTCGGTCTTCTCGCCGCCTGCCGCGGTATCGGTCCGCGACGCACCGCGATCGTCGGCGGCCGGCGTGCTCCCACCTGCCTCGCCCTGGTAGAGGAAGGCGCCGGGCTCGTAGTCGAACTGCTCGAGCGCGCTCTCTTGCGCCAAGCCCCGCAAGGCGCTGAGGCGCGGCTGGCTGGTGCTCGGTTTGCGATAGTCCAGATCGCCGATCGTCATCCTGCCCGGCCTCACGGCCTGGAGGATCGACAGCCGGGTCACGAACTTGGAGTCGAGCACGCCCGGACTGTCGTGGAACTGGAGCAGCGGGTGCGCGATGTCGCGGCTCTGGGGCTCGTCGTCGAGGACGAGCTTCGAGCCGTCGTCGGATTGCTCGAAGTAGTAGGAGATCGCTGCGTCCTCGAGCATGCGGCAGGCGAACGCAAAGTCGGTCTCGCCATACTGCACGCGAAACTTTCGCGGCTTGTGGGTGCGCTTCGTCCGGACCTCGAAGAGGACCCCCCACTCCGCGAGGAGCTCGGACACGATGTCGAGCTCCGACTTGTATTGGAAGATGCGGTAGTTCTTTCGATGGGTAAGGAGCCAAGCACGGGGGACGATCGCGAGCGTGTAGGTCGCGAGCCCTTGGGTATCGACGCGCACCTGCTCCATCTCGATGCATATGCCGGAGTAGCTCAGGCTCGACTGGTTGGTGCTGACCGAGAACGTCGCTTCGCTACCGATGATCGAGTCGAGCGCGACGCTGTGGTTCGACGACATCACGCGCAGCTCGATGCGGAAGAGCTCGCTCATCCGCTGCTTCACCGCGAAGCTGCGGACGTCGAGATCGTCTCCGCTGGCGACCTGAACTCGGGCTCGATTCGAAGCGCTCATCGTGTCCTCCAACGTCATGCCGCCGACCGGGTGCCGCCGGCGCTCTCCGCGAGACGCGCCTCTTCCTCTCGCCGCCGCTCCAGGTCCTTCGCTGCCTTGGGCACGCGCTCGTCATGGAACGCCTTGAGCCTTCGAATGCCTTCGGCGACGGCTTTCGCGTCACCCGCAGCGACCGCGCGGCGAAGGTCGGCAAACACCGATTCCTTTTGCGCGTGATGGTGACCGTCGGCGCCCACGCCGCGATGGGCGATCGCGGACGCCAGCGCTCCCCAGACGTGCCCGCCCATCCTCTCGACGCCGGGGAACAGGCGCTTCGCTTCGTCGATGAGGTTGGGCAACGTTCGCACCCGGAAGACGGCCACCGCGTCCTCCCACGGGATCGTGATGTCCCGCGTGCGGCGCACCGCTTCGCGAGACCCGCGCTTGCCGACGTAGCCGGCGAGGCGCTCGTAGGCATCGGAAGGCGACGCGAGAGCTTGCAGGCGCGTCTTGAAGTCGGCCTCGAACCAGCTCTTTGCGTGGCGAAGATCGTAGCCGATGCCGATCGACAGCCCCGCGCCGTCGTCGCCCGACCAGCGCGGGCGTGCGTATCGCTCTTCGTAAAGAGCGCGCGCGAACACGCGACTCCCTCCGCCCACTTCCCACGCGAGGATGAGATCGATCGACTCTTGGCTTATCAGCACGCTCGTGATCCTCCGCGTAGAGAGCTCATCGTCCAGTCATACCAGCTCGAAGGTCGACGCCTCGAACCGACCCGCACGCCAGACGAAGAGCTTGTGATCGTCCACGTAAGGCGCGCTCTCACCCCCGCGCACGCTGCTCACGAGGAAGGCGAGCGGCCACTGAGGGCCGGGGCCGAGCTGACCCATGCTTACGTCGAGCCGCGGCGGCGCGCCCCTCGAGAGGACGGCCTCGTCCGTCTCGCTGAGGTACGCGCCCACGTCGAGATGCGAGTGATAGAGCACCTTGACCGGAACGCCGCGTTCGAGACCGTCTTCGACTGCGACGTCGAGGCTCCGCTCCCGGAAGGCAAAGAAGCTCCGCGGCGCGAGGCTGTACGTCCGCGGATCCGCCTCGTGCAGCTGCTTCGCCATGTTTTCCAGCGCTACCGCTCGATCGCAGAGCAGCGGGTCCGACGATGGGCCCACGAGGTACCCACACGCCTCTTGCTCCGACAGATACCCCTCGGTCGCGTCGCGCTCGACCTGGGCGATCGCTGCGCGCGTGATCCGCAAGCCCCCAGCGGTCCAAGGCGCGTCGTCCCAAGTCATCGGCGGCGTGCAATGCAATCGCGAGCCCAACGCTCTCCTGCAGAATTTTAATGGTGGGGAAAAGTCCGCTTGCACATCGCGTGCAAGACGCGCACACCGCGGCTTCGTCCGGCAGAAAAGTTAAACCAGCTCGAACGTCGACTGCTCGAACCCGCCTGCGCGCCAGATGAACAGCTTGTGGTCGTCGACATGCGGAGCGCTGACGCCGCGCTTGACGCTGCTGACGAGGAAGGCGAGCGGCCACGCGGGTCCCGGTCCGAGCATCCCGGTGCCGCCTTCGCTACGCGCAGGCTGACCGCGCGAGAGCACCGCTTGATCGGTTCCGCTCAAGTAGGCGCCGACGTCGAGGTGCGAGTGATAGAGGATCTTCACGGGCGAATTCATTCCTAGCCCTTCACGCATCGCAGCTTCGAGCGTGCGTTCGTGGAACGCGAAGAACGTACGTGGGCTGCGGAAGTAGACGACGGGATCGCGCTTGTGGAGGAGCTTGGCGAGGTTCTCGATCGGCACCGCACGATCGCAGAGGAGCGGGTCCGACTCGGGCCCGGCAATGTAGCCGCAGGCCTCTTGCTCGGCCTCGTAGCCGGCGATCGCGTCACGCTCGACCTCGGCGATCGCTGCTCGGGTGATCCGCAGCCCGCCCTCGATCCAAGGCGACTTGTCCCAAGTCATCGCTCTTTGACTAGCAACGAGCAGGCCGTCTCGTCACCTGGCAACTTGCCAGCCTTCTTAACGAAGAACGTCTTTACAAGCCGGGTCGACTGACGTCGCATCGCCGACGTTCCGCGAGAGCGTCTCGCTTTCCGACCAAGGGGAGGTTTTATGAAGCTGAGCATGCCGTCCGTAGCAGCGGTCGATCCGGAGATCGGCACGGAAATCCAAGAGATCATCGGTCGCCGGCGGGCGTTCCCCGGGGCGGAGGCGGTCGGTGCGAGCACCGAACGGCTCGCGCGGTACGTCGAAGCGCAGAACAGCGGGCTCGAGACGGCCGCGGCCGCGCCGCCTCCCGGCGATCTGGAGGCGATAGTTCGCAAGTTCGGGCGCCCGGCGCTCTTCGTTCGCGGAGGTCGCATCGACGTTCCGGCGAGCGACACGTGGAAGACGCGCCTCGCGCCGTACCTCCCGTACGTGGAGCCGCTGCTCGGGACCGTCGGCCGTGTCGAGGTGATGGGACACCCCGACTACGACTGGATCGGTACGGCGTGGGTCGTCGGTCATCGCACGGTGTTCACGAACCGCCACGTCGCGCAGATCTTCGCGCAGGCAGACGGTCCGGCGTTCCGATTTCGTCGCTTCGCGGGGCAAACGCTGAGCTCCAAGGTGGACTTCAGGCGCGAGCTCGACAACACCGCGGTGCACGAGCTCGCGGTCTCGAAGATCCTGTTCATCTCGGACGACCGCGACGACGCCGCAGACGCCGCGATCCTCGAGCTGGAGTCGCACGCGGGTCTTCCCGATCCGCTCGAGCTCTCGGAGAAGGAGCCCGAAGGTTGGGTCTGTGCGGTCGGCTATCCGGGCTGGGACGGGCAACGCAATGACGCTGCCGTCATGACTCGCATCTTCGGCGAGACCTACGGCGTGAAGCGCTTCGCGCCCGGCAAGGTCATGGAGTGGGGCGCCGAAGGCATCACCTTCACCCATGACTGCTCGACGCTCGGCGGCAACTCGGGCTCGGTGCTGATCGACCTGGAAGAGGGGCGCGCGATCGGCCTCCACTTCGCGGGGAGCTACGAGCGCTCGAACTTCGCGGTGAAGGCGAGCGAGCTCAAGCGGCTCCTCGGCGCGACGACGGTGTCGCTCGCCGTACCCGAGGGCCTCGAGGGCCTCGAGGCGAGGCGCAAGAAGCGAAAGACGAAGGAGGACCCGGTCCGCGAGACGAGCTGGTTCTCGGACGAGCGTGACGGCTATCGCGCGTCGTTCCTCGGGTCGCAGCGCCAGGTGGAGCCGCCTGGGCTCGGCGAGTGGAAGGGCAGAGTCGCGCGGGTGGGCAGCGGTCACACGCTCACGTATCGACATTTCTCGGTCGTCGTAGCCGAGAGCCGCCGCATGGCGCTCTACACGGCGGTCAACATCGACGGCAAGAAGCTCGCGCCGACCAAGCGCGGTAACGACGTCTGGTATCTGGATCCGCGCATCGACGCTGGGGCCCAGCTCGGCAACGCCGACGCCTACACGCAGAACCCGCTGGACCGCGGTCACCTCGTGCGCCGCCTCGATCCGGTCTGGGGCGATGAAGCCGCGCAGGCCGAAGAGGACACGTTCCACTACACCAACTCGACGCCGCAGCACGAAGCCCTGAACCAGCGGACGTGGCTCGCGCTCGAGGACTACGTCATGCGCCGCACCGACGAGGACGAGATGAAGGCGTCGGTCTTCAGCGGCCCGGTGCTCAAGCAGAACGACCCGCGCTACCGCGAGATCCGCCTGCCGCGCGAATACTGGAAGATCGCCGTCGCCGTCGACAAGCAGACCAAGCGCCTGTCGGCAGCCGGCTACCTCCTCAGCCAAGCCGAAGACATCGAGCCGCTCCTCGAGGCGCCCTTCGGAGCGTTCCGCACCTACCAGGTGCCGATCTCCGAGATCGCCGAGAAGACAGGCCTCGACATGGCTCATCTCGAGGCGATGGATGTCTTCGGAGCCGAAGAGTCGCCGGGCGCACCGCGCCGGCGGTTGATCGAAGGGCCCGACGACGTGCGCCTGTCCTGATCAACGAGAACTCGATCGAGCTGGCCGAGCAGCTCGACGGCGACTTCGGGCGTCGGGACGCCCGCGAGCAGCGTGAGCCGACCATCCACCGGGGAGGTGAGCTCGCGCTCGAGCTCTGCGATCGCTCGCGCACGGCTCTCTTCCACGGCGCGCCAGGCGCGCCGTGACAGGCGTGACCGGAAGTGCTGCCGGAGCTCGAGGGCGAGAGCAAAATGGCGCGTCTCGTCGTGCGCGATCGCCTCGAACATGGCGGCGAGCTTCGGATCGCGAGCGCTTCGTGCCTGGTAGGTGGCGACGAGCGCCCCGTACGCTTCGCGAACGCACCCCTCGATCTCGTTCTCGATCGCCAGCTCGGCCAAGCTGCGATGTTTGACGGCAGCGGTGCGGCGGCGCCGCGTCGATCGGACCGCGCCGTACCGTCGAGCGTGCCTCGCCGCGATCCTCGCGTGGCGGACTTCATCTGCTCGGGCACCGAGCGCGGCGCGTACGATGCGTGGTGGGGCGTCGTGTGCGGCGAGCTGGCGGGCGAGCTCCGCGAACGCGCCGATACTCGCGGCCTCGAGACAAGCGAGGTCGAGCAGGTACGCGCCCATCGGATCGGTGCCGGGCGCGACGGCAGGCGGGCCGGCGAAGCCCGCTGGCCGGCGCCCTGCGCACGGTCCGTTGCCCGAGAACCCGATGCGCGCTGCTTCTTTCACGTCGCCCTTCGGCCCTACGTGAAGCCTCGCCGTCGCTGTGGTGATCGGGCACCACGACAGCGTTCGAGTCGCTATGAACTCGAAGCCGCCGTCTTTGGTGCGCGTCAGGCCGTTTCCTTTGACGAGATCGCACGTCCCGTAGTGCCCGTCCTTCGCCGAGTACTCGTTCGCGAACGCGATCAAGAGCGCCTCGGAGGGCGTGTCGATCGGCCCGAGAAACTCGGCGACTGCGGTCGCGTTGGACAGAACGAAGACGTCATCCCCCCGGTTGACGACCAATCCGTGAAAGCAACCGCCGGGCACGCATCCAGGCTGGAACCCAAGCGTGCTCTCGGGAGGAGCCGCTCGTCCGACCCTGCTGAGGCACGTGCGCCAGTCCTTGGCGGTCGCGCACTTCTTGCCCGAGGCCATCAGGACCGTGCCGCCGTCGCCCCTGCCGTAGAGGATGAGCTCCACGTAGTCGATCGGCTCCTTGGGGTTGAGACCGTGGACCAGGTTGGCGGCACCTTCACCGACGCGCGTCGACTTCGCTCCGGGATCGCAAACACCACCGACCTCGACGGCGGCGGGTCGCTCCTCGATTCGTGAGGTCGGCGGCGCGACGGGAGGGGCAGACGAGAGCGGAGCCTCGACCGAGGCGATAGGTGACTGTGTCGTCACCTCGGCCGGCCCCGACTCCGGTGTGCTGCCGCGCGTGGCAGACCCGCAGCCTGCCGCGCCGACCCCGAGCACGATCTCGGCGAAGAGAACCGAGAGATGGCGCGCGCGGCGCTCGATCGCGCCCCGAGCAAGTTGGCTTCGCATCCGCAGATCATAGCCCGGAAATCTTCGATCCACCGGGGTGGCGACACGCTGCGGATCGTTGGTGCACCAATCGATTGCGATTCGAAATGCGAGCAAGAGGCGGCGCAGAGAGGTATGAAGCGCCGCGCACCAGCGATACGAAATCGACCGAATGCGAGCTCATGCAAGTGATCAACCGGACACGAGACGCGCATAGGTCATCGCAATCGAAGGCAAGAAGGACATCTGATGAAAACTTCTCACGGCTTGGTGGCTCTCACGGTCTTGGCTTCTCTCGCGCTCGTCGCCTGCGGTGACGACACCGGCAGCGGCGGTGCAGGAGGCAGCGGCGGCGAGACGACGACGTCCACCGCTACGCAGACGACGTCGACTTCGACCACGAAGTCTTCCTCGAGCAACTCGAGCACGCAGTCGTCAAGCAGCACCGGCACCTCGATGATCGCGCCCGAAGAGGATTGGGCGCGCGACATCCAGTCGTACGATCTGTCGATCGATCTCGAGGCCTTGACCGGCACGGCCCGGATCGTCCTCGCGGACGCCGACAGCGAAGGCGCCTCGTTCGAGATCGGCGATCTGACGATCACGTCCGTGTCGGACGAGAGCGGTCCGCTCCTCTTCGAGACGGTCGCCGGAACGCCGCCGAACCCGCAGCAGCTCAACATCGGCGTCCCCAACGTGAACGGCGAGACGACGCTGACCATCGAGTACTCGTTCGTCGCGCACGAGAACTTCGACGGGTGGATGGCTTCGTCGGGGCTCTCGTTCCTCTGGCCGTACTTCTGCGGCAACCTGTTCCCGTGCAAGTCGGACACGACCGACGGCGCGTCGTTCACGCTCGACTTCACCGGCATCCCGCAGGACGTGACCGCCGTCTTCCCGAGCTCGATCCCGGCCGACTCACCGTCGTACATGGCGGCGATCGCGATCGGCGACTACACCAAGCTCGATCTCGGCACGACGACCGACGGCACCGTCATTTCGGTCTGGCACCTTCCCGGGCAAGCCGCCGCAGCGACCGCCGGCACCGAGAACCTCGTCGCGGTCGTCGACTTCTTCGAGCAGACATACGGTCCGTACGCCTTCGGCGACGAGATCGGCTCGGTCGAGGCGAACTGGGGTCCGGGCGCGTACGGCGGGATGGAGCACCATCCCTACTTCCACGTCGCGTCCGACGCGCTCAGCAGTGAAGAGGTCAACGCGCACGAAGCAGCGCACGGCTGGTTCGGCAACGGCGTGCGCATCGACTGCTGGGAGGACTTCGTCCTCTCCGAGGGAACGGCGACCTACCTGGCGGCGCGCGCGCTCGCCGAGTCGGGCGTCGACCTCTGGGCCGACTACGAGTGCGGGCTGAAGTCGGTGTGCGAAGGCGGGTCGAACACCATCGTGTACCCCGCGACCTGTGACGCGATCGACATCTTCAACGACCCGCTCTGGTCATACACGCCGTACATGAAGGGAGCGTGGTTCTGGCGCGAGGTGGCCGAGATCCTGGGCGAGGACGTGCTCGATCAGGCGTTCGCCGGCTTCTACCAGACCAACGTCGGCCAGGCTGCGAACCTCCAGGACCTCATCGATGCCGTCAAGGCAGAGGGAAGCCCGGAGCAAGTCACGCAGATCGAAGCAGCCGAGACGGCATGGCTGCACACGCTCGCGTGCCCGATCGACACCTCGACGCTCTGCCCTTGAAGAGATGATCGACCTCTTGGGTCGCAGCGGGGCCCTTGACGCGGGCCATAACATTGTTATGAAGCCTACGTAACACCGTTACGGCCCCGCCCGACCCAGGAGATCGACGTGACCACCATCGAGACCCCGCTGCGCCACGGCCCCCTCGCGCTCCGAAACCGCATCGCCAAGAGCGCCATGAGCGAGCGTCTCGCCGGTCGTGACGGCGCCCCGACCGAGGCGCACGTGAAGCTGTACGAGGCGTGGTCGCGCGGCGGCTCCGGGCTCCTCATCACCGGCAACGTGATGGTGGACGCGCACGCGATCGCCGAGACGGGGAACGTCGTCGTTCAGGACGCGCGCCATCATGGTGCGCTGGCGAAGTGGGCGCGTGCAACGCGTTCGGGCGGCGCAGCGGCGTGGGCGCAGATCAACCACCCGGGCCGGCAGGCGCCGCGCTTCCTCAACCGTGACGTGGTGGCGCCTTCTCCCGTTCCGATGCGCGGCATCACCGGTGCGGTGTTCGGGCAGCCGCGCGCCCTGGCCGCCATCGAGATCGAGCGCATCATCGAGCGCTTCGCCGTCGCTGCATCGGTGCTGGTCGACGCCGGGTTCGAAGGCATCCAGATCCACGCCGCGCACGGGTACCTCATCAACCAGTTCCTCTCGCCGCTCACGAACCTGCGCGACGACGCGTGGGGTGGCGACGCCGATCGCCGAATGCGGCTCTTGCTCGACGTCGTGCGAGCCGTCCGCAGCGCGATCGGACGAAAGGCGCCGCTCGGGGTGAAGCTGAACTCGGCGGACTTCCAGCGCGGCGGCTTCTCGGAAGAAGAGTCGATGCGCGTGGTCGAGGCGCTCGAGGCGGAGGGCATCGAGCTGCTCGAGATCTCGGGTGGCACCTACGAGTCGGCGGCCATGTTCGAGGAGAAGCCGCGCGCCTCGACGAGGTCGCGAGAAGCATTCTTCCTCGACTACGCAGAGAAGGTCCGCAAGCGGACCGAGCTGCCGCTCCTCGTTACCGGCGGCTTTCGATCGCGCGCCGGAATGGACGCTGCCCTCGCGTCGGGCGCGGTCGACGTGGTGGGCCTCGCCCGTCCGCTCGCGAACGAGCCCGACCTCCCTGCGCGCCTCCTCGATCGAAGCGCCGCGGCGGCGCGTCACGTCGAGCTCACGACCGGGGTCAAGGCCCTCGACTCGGTGATCCAAGGCGGCTACCACCAGGCACAGATCCGACGGCTCGCGGACGGCCGCCTGCCCGACGCCGAGCTCAGTCGGGTCGAGGCGCTCGTTCACTACGTGGCGCCGCGGTGGACCTCGTCGCCGGCGGCGCAAGCGGTCTCCTCGTTGCGCCGCAGCTTCGCCTGATCGCGAATACCGGAGCGGCGCAATCGGTTGCACACCCGGCGCCGGCTGAGGACAATTGAGTCTCGGGCGACCGCTGCCCGGTATTTGGCCTCAGCCGAAGGGGACCGCCTTGGACCAGCCGTTTGCCATCGTCGCGCTCGACTCGATGGCGCTCGTGAATCTCGATGGTCTGTACTTCGTGCACGTGCGCGCGGTGCCCGAAGCCGCGAGCATCCAAGGCCTGCTCGCTCGCATCCGCGTGGACCACCCGTGGGGCGTGCTGCACTTCTTCGAGCTCGATCAGGTGGGCCTACCCGACGAGCCGGCACGCGCTGCCTATGCCGCGCTGTTCCGCGATGCGAGCGAAGCCGGGCGAGCGACAGCGCTCGTCACGGAGCGTCTGCTCATGGAGTCGATCGTGCGCTCCGTCCTCAGCGGCCTGCGGCTCGTCACGCGCAAGGAAAGCCAGGCCCAGACCTTTTCCAACCTCGACGACGCGAGCCGCTGGCTCGAGAGCGTGCGGCCCAAGGAAGCGCCGCCGGTGTCCGTCTCGAAGCTGACGGAAGCACTGGCGGCGCTCCGCAAGGCGCGCGGCTGAGCTCAGCTCAGCGAGGCGATGTCGACCACGAAGCGGTAACGAACGTCGCTCTTTCAAGACGTTCCCCACGCTTTGATGTTCGGCATCGAACGAAGGATGACGCAGGAGTTGCGCGGCGCGAAGTCGGTGCGCCCGTTCCGGCGCAAATCACCGAGAAAACCGTCGGTCCGAAGTTTGCCCGCTCTCTTTCATGGCTCGCTCTCTCGCGCTCCACGACGAGATCCCCGACCCCGCGTCCCGGCCAGGAACGGCGATAGCTGCGAAGGGGTTCCGTCCATTTTTCGCGCTCGCAGCCGCGTACGCGATCCTGATCGTCCCGCTCTGGCTCCTCGTCATCGACGGCTCGGTTCGGCCGAGCGCCTACTTGGATCCATCGAGCTGGCACGCGCACGAGATGATCTTCGGGTTCACGGTCGCCGTGATCGCAGGCTTTCTCCTCACCGCGGTCGGCAACTGGACGAAGCGCGAGACGGCGACCGGTGTCCCGCTCCTCGCGCTCGCGGCGGTCTGGATCGCCGGTCGCGTCGCGATGCTCTTCGCATCCGCTCTCCCACCGGGCGCTGCTGCCATCATCGACCTCGCGTTCCTGCCGCTGCTCATCGCCGTCCTTGCCCGACCTCTCGTTCTCGCAAAGAACCATCGCAACTTCGTCATGCTCGGCGTCCTCGCGGCGCTCTGCGCGGCGAACGCCACGATGCACCTCGACGCGCTCGGCATCCTGACGATGGGCTTCGCGCGTCGAGCCGGCACCGTCGCCGTCGACGTGGTCGTGCTGGTCATCCTGCTCATCGCGGGTCGCGTCTTTCCGATGTTCACGCGCAACGCGACCGGGAATCCATCGATCCGATCGATCCCCTCGCTGGACATCGCGACCGTGGTCGGGATGGCGGCCCTCGCGATCGCCGACGCAGTCGCCGCCCCGGCGTCGGCCGCGAACGGCCTCGCCGGCGTCGTCGGCCTGCTCGCCGCAGCGCGCGCCATCCATTGGGGCGGCCAGCACTCGTTGCGAGAGCCGCTCCTCTGGATCCTTCACGCAGGCTACGCGTGGCTCGTCCTCGGCCTCTTGCTGCGGGCGGGCGGGCCGTACCTCGGGATGTTCGGCTCGCTCGGCACGCACGCCATCACCGTCGGGGGAATCGGCTCGCTGACGCTCGGCATGATGGCGCGGGTATCCCTCGGCCACACGGGCCGCGCGCTCGCGGCCGGACCGGCGATGCGATGGGCCTTCCTGGCGATGATCGCTGCTGCGTTCGTTCGCGTCGTCGTGCCCTTCCTCGCGCCCGCTTGGTATCTGCGCTCGCTCGTCGGAGCCGGCGTCCTCTGGTCGCTCGCCTTCCTGACGTTCCTGATCGTCTACGCGCCGATCCTGTCGAGCCCGCGCGTGGACGGAAAGCCGGGGTGAGGCCTTTCGCAACGGTCGGTGCACGCAGGCCACCCTGCGTCGCGATAGGACACATCGAACCCCGAGAAATGCGAAGAACTCGAGCGCGGTGGCAGGTACACGGCGTGCAAACCGCTGCCACATGCCTGTTGCAACGAACCCCAGCCCGAGCGACCTGAGCCCCACCGTTCCCGCCCTCGAAGCGAACATCGTCGAAGCGCTCTTGATGGCGATCAGCGCCTTTCCGTCGCTGGCGTTCGTCGTGCGGCTCGAGGTCTTCAGCACCGTCGATTGCGTGATGCCGGGCGAGCAAGCAGCTTGGTCGAAGGCGTTCTACGATCTGCTCCGCAGCGCCCTCAAGGTCACGCCGCCGGGAGCGCAGGTCCATGTCGGCCTGCACGCCGACGAGGAGAACCTGCGCTTCTCGGTCATCGATGCAGGCGACGGTTACGACGTCGCGAGCATCCGGTCACTCGGTGACGGTCGGGCGCTCGCCGATGTCCGCGCGCTCGTGGAGCGCGCCGGTGGCCAGCTGCTCATCGGCCGTGGCGGACAACGTCCTGGCACGTACATCGAAATGTCGTTCGACGCGAAGCAAGCGCACCGCGCGGCGATGCAGGGCTACAGGCACTAGCGATTCAAGGGCCGACGAAGCAGTAGATCTTCGCGGCCCCGCCGGTCGATGCCGGGTCGCCGCAGCTTCCGTCGTGTGACGAGTTCCAGGACGAGTAGGGCGGATCGGGGTTCGCGTTCGGCCCGAGACCGTCGGAGTGACCGACCCTGACGCTTCCATTGCCCGAGGTCCAATCGTCGCACGTGCCGCTCCCGTCGAGCGTTCCGTCGGCAGCGCTGCCCGTCATGATGTCGTGCTCGTTCGGATCGGGCGAGCCGTCCCACTGACCGTTCACCATCCCTCCGCTCTCGGTCAGAATCAGCGTCGCATCGCCGACCATCGCGTGGAGCGCCGCCGAGTCGGCGGCGACCATCACGCCGGCAGCGTTGTAGTACGGGCCGGGACCGATTCGATCGCGCGCATTGGTCGGCGGATCCTCGGCGCTCAGGTACGCGCGCCAGGTCTTGCTCCCTTCGCCGACGGCCGCCGCCAGATCCTGGCAACGCTGGTCTGCGCCGGCGAGGCCGCCGAAGTCGCCGCTCGGCCTGGTGTCGCTCGTCACGAAGAAGTTCATCATCGAGCCGCCGCCCGTCGTCGTGCTCCCGTTCGTCGAGCCGTTCGTCGAAACCGTGCTCGTCGAGCCCGACGTGGTGGTCGCGCCCGGCCCGCTGGTCACGGTGGAGCTCGAGGTCGTTCCGCCGCCGCTCCCGGTCGTGTCGTCGCCACATGCAGTCGAAAGCAGAGAGACAACCGCGCAGGCAGCAAGCTTTCCGAGGTTCATGATCGACGCCCTCCTCCGCGGAGCGTAGCCGTTTTCGACACCTCGGTGGCCGATCAGCTACGCCTTCTTCACACGCGGGGTTCGAATGGGCAGGATGGTTTCGCCACGCGCGAGCATCTGGACGAATGCGGCGATCTTCCGCTCCCTACCGGCGGCCGTCTTGATGGCGTTGAGTCGAAACGAGAGAGAGAAGAGGTTCATCTTGTCGAGCTTGGCGAATGTCCTCTTCGCTCGCGGGCTCGCCTCGATGGCGGCGCGCAGATCGTCGGGAACCGAAGCGTGGGTGGTCGCCCGGATGGGTGCGTACGCCGCATCCCATCGCCCGTCCGCCTTCGCCGCATCGACCTGACGTTGACCGTGCGCCGTCATTCGTCCGGCTGCGACGAGACGCGCGACGTGGTCGCGGTTGACCTGGCTCCATGTGCTCTTTTTTCCGCGCGGCGTATACCGCTGCAGGAACGAGCGCTCGTCGAAGCTCTTGCGAATTGCGTCGATCCAACCGAAGCACAGGCAGATGTCGAGCGCCTCGGCCGGCGTCACCGATGCCAGCCCCGAGCCCTTCTTGTGGATCTTGATCCAGATCTCGGGCTCGCTCTCGTGGTGAGTCGAGAGCCACTTTTCGAAGGCCGCAGCGCTCTTGAACGACTTGATGCGGCGCGGGTCGACGGTGACGGCTGGCATGGGTGAGGCGCAGCTTAGCGCGCAAGGCAGGCACGATCACTCGGAGGAGACAGGAACGCTCCCGACCGTTTCTTCATGCGCGCCCGACCACGCTTCAAGGACCGGTGGCCCGCTTCGTCAGGGTCTGAACGATGAGCGCCAAGAGCCCCCACGCGGCGAGCTCGGTGAGGAGGCCGACCCAATAGAGGAGCATGGCGCTTTCGCCGGTCACCACGTGCACGGCCACATACGGTAGGAGCGACGAGATCACGAACGCCGCCCACCAAGCGTCGACCATACCGCCGCCCTCATTGTTGGTCGCTCGGCGCCACGCATCTCTGAGGGCCATGTACGGAATGGCGAGGTTCGCGAACGGGATGAACCAACCGCCTATCGCCAGGCCGTTCGAGAAGCGCGTCCCGCCGCGATTGGCGCGAACCCAGTCGTAGAGCTTCGCGAACCACAAGAAGTAGAAGATGAGCGCCACGAGCGACAGCCCGGTGCTGAAGAACGGGATGGGGATCGGCATCACGTAGTAGATCAGCGGGAGCGCCGCCCGGATGCCGAGGAGCACGAGGGCCGGCACCGCGGCCTTGGCAACGTCCTCACCCTTCGACGCGGTGACCGCGGCGTGAATGGCGTTGATCGAGGGAAGCGGCTTTCCCTCGGCCTCGCAGACGACGGTCGCGGTGCGATCGAGGCATGCCTCGGCCGACGAATTCGTCGACTCGTCGTAGCGAACGCGCATTACCGCTTCGCCCTCGACCCGCCACTCGGCCATCACCACCCGAGGCGGCGCGCCGGGCTCGGCTATGCCCTTCTCGAAGACGAAGGTGCGGAGCCGCGGGTCGCCCTGACGCCTTGCAATGACAGCATAGTAAGGCTCGCCCGGACCTGACGGCTCGGGGAAGTAGACGGCCAGCATCTCGACGCCCCAGCGCGATTTGACCGCCTGACCTTGCAGGACGCCCTCGACGCCGACGCCGCGCACCGGCATCTCCATCACCTGAGAGGCCATCGCGAGCCAGGTCGACCAATCGGGTCCCGACAGCATGCCCCAGACTTCGGCTGGCGCGGTCGCGGCGCGCCGCGGAATGACCTGATGCGCGAGGATGTAGTAGGCCGAGGGCATCGCGTCAGCTCCTCGGCAGCTCGGCGACGATCTTCTCCGAGACCTCCCACAGCTTTGCGGCGGTGGCATCGCTCAGCGCATCGGCTCGCGGCTTCTTGGGGTTGCAGTCCGAGAAGTATTCGCCCGAGACACCGTCGAGCGACGGATGCGTCGCGCAGTAGACCTGCGTGGCGGTCCCCTCGGGGATGCTCTTGAGGACCAAGGGAGTCGCGATGCCCATCACCACGCCGGCGAGCGAGGTCATGCTCCGTACGAGGTTCGTCTTGATCACGCCGGGATGGAGCGCGTTCGCCGTCTTCTTGGTTCCCGCGAGGCGCTTTGCGAGCTCTCTCGTGAAGAGGATGTTGGCCATCTTCGACTGTCCGTACGCGGTCCAAGGCGCGTAGCCCTTCTGTCCGTGGAGATTATCGAACTCGATCGTGTCCTGCGGTGCACGCCGATGCGCCTCGCTGCTGAGGACGACGACGCGACCAGAGTCGGTCAAGAGATCGAGCAGACCGTTCACCAAGATGAAATGGCCGATGTGGTTCGTGAAGAACTGGAGCTCGTAGCCGTGCGCGGTCTCGAGCTTGGGCAATGCCATGATGCCCGCGTTGCAGATGATGCCGTCGAGCGGGTTGCCCCGACCCTTCAGCGATGCGACGCAGGCGTGCACGCTCGCCGGATTCGAGAGCTCGCACGCGATCGGACTGAACGTCCCTTGGAAACCGGCGTATGCGTCCTTGGCCTTTTCCTCGGTGCGCGCGGCCGCGATGACGCTCGCTCCGCGAAGGCCGAGGACGCGAATCGTCTCGAGGCCGAGCCCGGAGTTGCTGCCCGTGACCAAGAACGTCTTGCCGGCGAGCGAGATCCCCTCGGATACCTGCTCTGCGGTCGAGCCATAGCCGAAACCGCTGGGTCCGTTCTTCGTCAACAGCGAGTAGAGCGACATGTCGCCTTTCTACCAAGGAACCGCGCGCGGCTGACGCGAGAGTTGGGATAGCCTCCTCGAATGCTCGGCTTGATCATCTGGGGAACCAGCTCTCGCGAAAAGCTGATGGGCACGGGGGATTTTCACTGTCCTCAGTGCCAGGCGCAGCGCCCCTTCAATCATCACAAAATTCAACGCTACTTCACGCTCTACTTCATCCCGCTCTTCCCGGTCGGAACCATCGCCGAGTACGTCGATTGCATCGGATGCCGCGGGCAGTTCCAGATGCAGGTCCTCCAGATGCAAGCACCTGGGGGATGGGGCGGCGGTCAGGGCTACGGCGGTCGATGAAGCGCAGCGCTCGCGCGGCGACTGCATTCGCGCTTCAGGCGCTCCTCTCGGGCGCGGTGGCGCTTTGGGGACGCGGCGTCAGGACGCCCGCAGCGGGCGCGGCCCAGCTCGTCATGCTCGTCGCTCTGTGCGCCGCGTTCGCTGCATTCGATGCCTCCGCGCAGGTCGGCGACGATCCGCGCGAGATCCCGCGCCTCGATCGCGGGCTCGCGATCGCGACGTCCGCAGGCCTCGCGCTCGCGATGCTCGGCTCGGTGCTTCACGTCGCGTCCGCGGGTGGCGTCGCCGGCATGGGTAGGTTCATCGCAGGGCTGTCGCTCGCGACCTGTGGAGCGCTCCTCCGAGCGCGCGCGATAAGCGTCCTCGGGCGCAGCTTCGTCACCGGGGCACGCCCGCTCGAACCGGCCCTTGTCGCGCGCGACGTGTACGCGTGGCTGCGTCATCCCTCCGAGGTCGGCCTATGGATCGTCGGGATCGGGCTCTTCGTCGCAACCCGGAGCTGGGCGGCTGGGCTCGGCCTGGCGCTCGTCGCGGCGAGCAGCGTGGTCCGGATCCGGCGAGAGGAGCGATTTCTGCGCGCGCTCACGACGTCCGCTGGGGCATGACGGGGAGGGAGACGGTGAACCTCGCCCCTTGGCCCGGTGCGCTCACCAGCCCGATGGTGCCACCCATGCGCCCCACCAGGTGACGAACGATGGAGAGGCCCAACCCCGAGCCGCCGTCGCCTCGGGCGCGTCCTTTGTCGACGCGGAAGAAGCGCTCGAAGATTCGCGCGTGATACCGCTCGGGGATTCCGACGCCTTCGTCGCGGACCTCGAGCACGAGCGAGTGATCGTCGTTCTCCAGGGTCAGCGTCACCACGCCGCCCGACTTCGAGTGCTTGATCGCATTTTCCAAGAGGTTGACGAGCACCTCTTCCACGGCACGTCCGCTGACGAGAACGACATTCGGCTCGTCCGGTAGATCGAGTCGGAGCTCGACGTTCCTTGCACGAGCCAGCGACTCGAGGCTGGCGGCGCTCTCGCGGCAAACTGCGCGCACGTCGGTCGGGCTGGTCTCGTAGCCGTGCTCTGCCGATTCGGCGCGCGAGAGGAGCGCGAGGTCCGCACACAAACGCTGCAGCCGGTCGGTTTGACGCAGAATGCCGTCGACGAAGCTCTTCGCGACGTCCGGCTTCGCCAGGGCTCCGGTCGCCAACGTCTCGGCGTAGCCGCGGATCGCCGTGAGCGGCGTTCGCAGCTCGTGCGCTGCGTTTGCGACGAAGTCTCGGCGGATCTTGTCCGCCGACTTGAGCGCGGTCACGTCGTGGAGGACGACGACCACGCCGGCGCGACCGGGCAGCGGGCTGACTTGGGCGTGGAAGGTGAGGACGCGCTCGCCGATCGCGCCTTCGATCTCCGCCTCGGTCGCCATGCGCTGCTTGCGAGCGCGCCGGACCGCCAGCCGAAGCTGGTCGCTGCGAATCAGCTTCTTCGGCCGGCTGCCTCGAGCATCCCGCTCGAGCAAGGCATCGAGGGCGCGATTCGTCAGCGCGATTCGACCCGAGTCATCCACGACGAACACGGCTTCGACCATCGAGTCCAGGATCGTCCTGAGACCCAGTGTGTCGATTTTGCCCGTGGCGCCTAGCTTCTTCGCCTTTCCTTTCAACGGAGGACAGTTGTTCTCGGATTGTCGATTCCGAGCAAGCAACTTCTCGAAGTTCGCGCCAAGATGAGGGGATTCATGTCGGCCCCCTACCGCGAGCCGTCGCCGCAGCCGGCCGATCCGGCGCCCGACCCCGACCGGGCCGTGGACCTGGGGCCGCTGCGTTCGTCACACGCGCCGCAGCCGGATCTTGCCCGCGCGCATCGCTACATCGCGCTGGGCATGCTCGCGCTCGCGCTCGGCCTGCTCGGTTTTTTTTGGGACGAGGCGAGGAGCCTCGCGGCGCCCTTCGTCGCGGTTTCGCTCGTCGCCGTCGCGGTCTCGTGGACGCGGCGGCCCACCCGCGTCGAGCTCTACGACCGCGGTCTGGTCGTCACGCGCGGGGGCAAGAGCACGTCCGTAGCGTTCGATGACGTCGACGAAGTCTGGCAGGAGCTCGCGGTGAACGATTCGAGCATCCTCGGCAGGGTCGCCTTCCTCTCGGCGCTGACCCTGGTCGAGCGAAGCGGAAGGCGCACGCGCGTGCCCCTCGACGTGGCCGGGGCGCTGGAGATCTTCGAGCGCATCGACAGGGCCTGCACCTATCCGCTCATCGCCGACGCCGAGGCGGCGATCGACGCCGGCGAGACGTTGCGATTCTCGGACGTCACCATCACCGCGAATGAAGTCACCGTCGGCAAGCGATCGATCGCGTGGCAGGGCCTCAAGCTGGTGCGCGTTCAAGCGAACCAGATCGCGCTGCTCAAGAGCCAGACCGTGCTTCCGTGGGCGACGATCGCGTTCGACGCCGTACCCCATCCGGGGCTCTTCTTGCGACTCGTCCGGCGCCTCGCCCCCGCGATCGAGGAAGACACCGGGTTCCGCTTCGGCGTCGATCGGTGACTCCGCGAGGGCTCAGGGCTCGAGAGCCAGCTCCACCGTCCACTCTTCGCTTCCGGCCATGCCGGCGACCTTCGCAGGCGACGCTCCGCGCTTCCAAACGAAGACTCCGTCCGCGTCGTCGTGCTTGGCGTCGTCGAACGACGCGGGCGCACCTTGGGCGAGCTCGCACTTGTTGAACCCGGTGACGTGCTCACCGTAGAGGATCTCGTCTCCGCACGACACGACGGCGCGGCAGTTCTGCTCGGGCCCCCAAACCGGCGAGAGCGCGACGCTGCATGCAGCGCCGGCCTTCACCGGGGCAGGACCGGTGACCTTGGCTGCTTTGCCCGGAATGACGAGCCCCTTCGGGAACGGAAGGTTCGCGTCCGAGTGGCCGGCCTCGAGCGCGCCGGTCGCCGGCTGGCTCAAGCTCTCGATCTCGATCTCGACCCGGAAGATCGGTTGGGTCTCACGCCACGCCGCCGCGACGCCGAGCTTCGTATCGATCGAAGCTTGCGACCGGGCGCCTGTCCTCGATCCGATATCGTCCCACTTGAGGTAGTGCAGCGTCGTCCCGGGCTGCGGCCCGGGCAGCTCTCCGATGCCGTGCGAGTGCTGCGACATGCCGTTTAGCTGATCGGCGGAGTTGTAGAGCGCGTTTCCGCCGCACGAGAGTGCCAAAACCGTACCGGAGGGAGAGCGCAGCGTGGCGACGAGCTCGCACTCGGTTCCCGGCTCGAGGTCCATGCCGGTGGCGGTTTTGACGCGGCCTTTCCATGAGGTCTTCACCTCGCGCGCCGGTTGGGCGGGCGTGGTGGACACGGCCGCAGGCTGAGCCGTGACCGGCGTACCGCCATAGCTTACGACCGGGACCGGGGCAGCGCTCCGCAGGCCAACGAAGGCCACAACGCCCCCCACGATGGCCATCACGAAGACTCCTCCGACCAGAGCGAGGCCGACATTGGCCCCGCGCCCCGACATGCGCTTCTCCATCGCGTGGAGGCGCTCGCGCGTACGAACCAGCTCCTCTTTCAGGAGCCGATTGTGCTCTCGCTGCTCGCGCTGCTGGTCGAGCTCTTTCTCGGCGGCGTCGAGCTCAGCTTCCAGCTCCGCCGTTCGCTGGCGGAGCGCCTCTCGGTCGTCACGGAAGGCCACAGCCACATTGAAGCAGAGAACGGCGCCGCTGCCACGGCGCCGCTCGACCCACCGAAACCTCACATGAAGTTTCGCGTATGCAGGCTCGACAGCGTCTCGGCGTCGGCTGCATCCCAGCCGAGGCGGCGCAAGCGCTTGCGGCGGCCTTCATCCATCTCTCGCTGCAGCGCGACGACCGCTCGGTGACCCTCGGCGATCGCCGCCGGCTCGAAGCTCTTCGCGGCGACGAGGACCAAGGCGTCGAAGACCTCTTCGTTGAGACCCGACGCGTGGCGGAGCGCGTGGTGACGTGCCCGGATCGCCGACGCCAGACGGCCGCGGAGCTCGGGCTCGATCTCCAGATGCCGTTCGAGGTGGGCCATCCCGAACGCCACGTGCCGCGCCTCATCCTGCGCAGCGAGGCGGGCGACCTCACGCGTTACGGGATCGGGGGCGTGCTCGTGCAAAAACCAAAGCAGCGAGAGGAAGCTCCCTTCGCCCAGCACCGAGAGGAGAAAGCTCGCCGACGCGAAGTCGCGCTCGTCGACGAGCGTCTTGAGCGAGAGCTGGCCGCCTGCGGTCGAGAGCCCGAGCTCCGATCGGCGAAGCAGACCCCTCCGCGTGAAGACCTCGATGTGGCGGGCTTCGTCGGCTGCCTGCACCGCGAGCAGCTGCATCACCTCACGAAAGTGAGGGTGAATCTCGCTCGCGAACCGCGCAGGCACGATCAGCGCGGCGGTCTCGTTCTCGACGAGGTAGGTCATGATCTGGACGACGGCGTCCTCGATCTCGTCCGGAATCGAGAACGGCGCGTCCCACGGGATCGCCGTCGCAGGATCCCATTGCGTCGAGACGGCCTGCGCATAGAGCCGCTTGGCTTCGAGCGCCCATACGTCGCGCTTCTCGGTGAGTCGGAAGTCGAACGCCGGCGATCCGGCCTCGACCGCCGCGCCTCGCGGTGCGAGGCCCCACGCGCTCGGCGGACGATCCACGATCGCGTCGGCTCGCTCGGCCGCAGCGTGCCCTGCGCGCTCGGCGCCACGCCACCGCCCGAGCTCGGCACCCCCGCGCGCGATCTTTGCGATGAAGTCGGGTGGCGCGCCCGCAGGCGGATCCCAAAGGATCACCTCGTGCCCCTCCGCGCGGCAAAAAGCGCGAAGGTGTACGGCGAGCGATTCGGCCCGCCCGCAGACGACCAGGTGGTCACCCACCTGGACGCTGCGCAGCGCGCGCTTGATCAAGATGTGGCCGCCCTGGTCGAGCCCCAGATCACCGAGGTCGACGGCGGCGTGGCTCATCGCCCTTCGAAGGCTTCGGGCAAGAGCCGCGCGAGCGTGCCGAACTTCTCGCAAGCGCGTGCGAGCGCCGTGTAGCCCTCGGTGCGCCCGACCTTCCATGCCTTGAGCCCCTCGAGGTCCATCAGCGGCCGCACCTCGGGATCGTCATAACGCATCGCGAGCAAGAGCTCGGTGAAGCGCCCGACGAGGTCCGCCGGTGCGCCGTCGAGCACGGTGAAGTTGCAATGGTCGAACGGAGCCGTCTGGCAGAGCACGCGCGTCATTCCTTCGGGCAGCGTGCCCTCGCGCGCGAACGCGAGCGTGTTCGCATCGAGGACGCACGCTGCGTCGACCTTTCCTTCGATCAACGCGCGCGCGGCGTCGCGCTCGCCCCCGATGTGGTCGCCGTGCTTGCCGACAAGGACGTCATGATGAACGACCTCGGCGTCGCGGTGCGGGTCCAGCCCCGCCTCGGCAAGGTGCAAGAGCGGCAAGAGCGTCGCCTGCGGCGAGTCGGCCGCGCCGACGCCGATACGCTTGCCGCGGAGATCGGCGAGCTCACGGATCGGACCGTCCTTGCGCACCAGGACCGCCGACGTCAGATCGCAATCGGTGTCGCGCATCGCGATCGCGCGAGCGGAGCGGCCACGCCGCCGGGCGATCTCTACCGCCTCGATCCAGGCGAGCGGCGAGTTCCACGCGACATGAAACTCGCCGGCAAAGTGGCCGAGCACCTGCCGCTCGTAGTTCGTGTAGAGCACGTAGTCGAACGCCAGACCGCGCTCGGCGAAGAATCGCTGAAACCCGTCCCAGATCGTGACGACCTTAGGATCGTAGGCGACCGCCCCCAGCATCAACGGCGCGTTCTTGGTTCCCACGCGGCGGTCGTAGCAGATCGCTCGATCATGCGCGAGCGATCGCGGGGGTTCGCATGCGCCGCATGCTGGCACGGGCTCGCCGGACCGACCAGCGCCGGTCTGACCTCGACCTGGCAAGTTGCCAGGTTTCTTCACACTCTCCGCCGCGCGCGCGTGGTTTGCTTCGCTGCGCGGAGACCCATGGGAACCTCGGTGGAGCGGCCGCCTCGGAGTTGGCTCAGTGCGCTGGGGCCGGTCGCATCTTTGTCGGAGAAGTGTGAGCACAGCATCGACCGCGGCGACGTGCTCGACGCGGTCCGCTGCTACCTGGAGCTCGAGGCAGCCGTGTATCGATACTCGGAGCTCGCCGGCACGAGACCGCGGTGCCACAGAATGCTCGTCGACGATCTGAAGCGCACGCTCGCGCACCTCGCGGCGCGCATCCGGACGCTGCGCGAGCTTCCGCCCGTGTCGACCTGCTGATCGAGCGGACGCCTCGCGCTCGCGAAACGCTTCTCGTAGTCTCGCTCCGTGGATCCGCCGGAGCCGGACTCGTCGTCGGCGGCGTGGGTCGTCGCCGAGAGCGTCGGGGCGCCGACGCGTCCGCGTGGGAGGCTTCGGCGTTGGGCGCTCATCGCCCTGGCGGCGCTCAGCTTGGTCGGGGCCTTGATCCTCTGCGTCGTCGCCATCGAGCGCGTGCCGCTCGATCAATCCGCGGACATGCCGCTACCCGACAATCGCCGACTCGGTTTTCGCGGGATGCGCGGAGCCGAGCAATGGCGGTGCAGCGACGCGCACGACCACTTTTCGCTCCCTTACTGGTCGGGCATCCTCGGCTTGGGCGCAATCTCGGTTTTCTGCTGGGTATCTGCCGGACGAAGGTGAGGACGAACATGATCGAACACGTCTCGATCGGCGTTGCCGATTTCGCGCGCTCCGGTCCCTTCTACGACGCCGTGCTCGAAGCGTTGGGTTACGTGCGGCTCTTCGGGAATCCACGCGGCATCGGCTACGGGACCGCCGGCGCAAAGGACGAAGCGTTCGCCATCCTGGCGTCGGGCGAGGAGGCCCGCGCACCCGGGACCGGCTGTCACATCGCCTTCCGCGCACCAAGTCGCGCCGCGGTCGACGCTTTTCACGCAGCCGCGCTGAAGATGGGCGCGATCGACGAAGGCGCACCAGGGCTTCGCCCGCACTACGGGCCGACCTACTACGCAGCGTTCGTTCGCGACTTCGACGGCTATCGGCTCGAGGCTGTGTTCATCGGCGAAGCTTGAACGTGCGATCTCGCCACGCTGGCGCGGTTTGACACGCGCTCGTGGCACGACGCTCGCAATTGAGCGCCTCATGCAACGCATTCTCTTCCCGATCATCGTCGCGGTCGCGGGGTGTGGCAGCACCGAAACCGTCGTTGCTCCTCCCTCAGCGCCGACCCGGCAGGAGCCGCGCACCGCCACGAGCCCGAGCTTCGAGCTGGCGCGATTCGAGAGCGCGAGCCCGACGGGCTCACCGGGCTCCCGCCCGCAGGGATGCTCGGGTTGGCCGCGCGGCACCCACGTCGGCGTCGAAGAGACGACGCGCGGTGCCGCGATGGTGTTCACGACCGAGGGAGATATCGAGGCCCTCCGAGCGCGCGTTGCCGAGCAGCGAGAGACAGGCAGCGCAACCTACGCGGTTCATCTCGACAACGTGCGCCGAGGGATCCGCGTGGTGTTCGAGCCGAAGACGGGTGGAAAGGACGAGCTTCGCGAGGCGGTCACGCTCCGAGCGCGACGGCTTTCGAAGACCTGCGAGCTCGCGTGGCACACGGGCGAAGAGGAGGCTCGAGACAAACCGTCGGGGGCCGGCACGGTGCCCCTGACTGAGCCGCCGACGCCCTGGCTGCTGCCGACGGATACGCCGGCAGCCAAGAAGACCGAAGCCGCGGACGAGAAGAAGGACGAGAAAGCCGAAGACAAGAAGGTCGGCGACAAGCAGCCGGAAGAGAAGAGCGCGGACGAAAAGAAGGCCGACGAGAAGAAGGCTGATGAGAAGAAGCCCGACGAAGACAGGAAGCCGGGCGACAAGAAGCCCGACGAGGACGAGCCGGAGCCGCCGAAGGACGGCGACAAGCCCAAGGACGGCGACAAGCCCAAGGACGGCGACAAACCCAAGGACCCGTTCGCGCCGCCCCAGTCCAAACCGTGAGGGCTAGCTCACACGGCCCGCCTCGACGAGGAGTGTCCGCGACGTGACGGCGGCGGCGAGCTCGTCGTCGTGGGTGACCAGGACGACGCACCCCGGATAGCCGACGAGCGCGCTCTCCAGGCGCTCGATCGTCGGAAGGTCGAGGTGGTTTGTCGGTTCGTCGAGCACGAGCGCCCAAGCGTGGCGCCCGAGCCCCATGGCAAGCGCCAGCTTGCGGGCTTCGCCGGGCGAGAGCGCCGCGAGATCCTGCTGGCGGCGAGCGAGGATCCGCTCGGGATCGCTGCCGAGGGCGCTGAATATCGACAGCACCCGACCTCGTTCGTGGTCGGGCGCCGCTCGAAGATCCCCGGTCAGGCGCCGCGTCGTCTCCGCATCGAGCTCCTGCGGAACGAAGAGCAGGCGGTCGTCACGCGGCTTCGACCGCATGATGGCGTGGAGCAGCGTCGTCTTTCCGGCTCCGTTGGCGCCGGCGATCCGCACCCGCTCCTCGCGTCCGATGTCGAGACGAACGTCGCGGAGCACGACGTGGTCGCCGGCGCGAAGCTCCGGCGCGTCGAGATGGAACAGCACCCTTTGTGGCGCGCGCTCGTACGTCGCAAAGATCTTCCCGCCCAACGTGACGTCGCGCTCGACACGAGGAACGCGAGCCTCGGCTCTCGTAAGCTCGTTGCGCAGCACCTCGACGGCACGACCGGCGCGTGCATCCGCCCATCCCGCGACGACCTTGCGACCCATGCTGCGTGCGTCGTGATCGTTCTTGTTCTTCATACGCGACCTCGCAGAGAGCGAGCTCGTGGTCGAAGCCTGCGTCCGGCGCGCGGCATCGAGGCGCCTTTCGACGGCGCGCAACGTTGCCTTCGCGGCCGCGTGAGCTTCCTCGCGCTCGCGACGTGACGCCTCCCATTGCGCCTTCGCCTCGGACCAGCGGCCTGCGTACATCGTGACAGCGGCGTCATGCACACGAAGAATCGCGCGCGGCAGCCGTTCGAGGAGCGCTCGATCGTGGGAGACGACGACGGCGATCCCTCGAAATCGGCGGAGCGCGTCGAGGAGGCGCGCGCGAGCCGAGGCGTCGATGTGGTTGGTGGGCTCGTCGAGAAGCAGCACATCGGGGTCGTGTGTGAGCGCAGCGGCGATTTGCCAGCGCTTTCGCTCTCCCGGCGACAGCGTCGGCCACCGCGCGAGCTCGTCTTCTTCGAGGCCGAGCCGGCCCTTGAGCTCGGTCGCGGCTCCGTCGTGGCGGCCCGCGAGATCGAAGATGTCCCCCGCCGGCTCGTCGACGGTCTGCGGGCACAATACGACGGTCCCGTCCGCCGGTCGCAGTCGAACGGACCCTTCGTGCGGGATGAGGTCGCGCGCCAAGACGCGCAGGAGCGTCGTCTTGCCGGCTCCGTTCACGCCTACGAGGCCATAGAAGCCGGCGCCGAGGGTGAACGAGACCTCTTTCAGTACGGGCTTGTGCGCGACGTAGGCGACGCCCACGCGCTCGACTTCGAGCATTGTCATCTGCGCTCCGCTTTCGGTGCTTTCGTTCGGAGTTGCTCGGCCGCCTGCTCGTGAAAACGAGCGGGTCCGAGAGCCAACTGGGAAACGAAAGGTCAGCGCATGATGGCGCCGGTCGTTCCGGCGCAAGCGGCAGTTAAGCACGCCGGGTCGCCGGCGCAAGACTCGTCAGCGCGATGCCGGGTGAGGAAAGCCGACGGAACGCTGAGGAAACGCTGAGGTGCCGCTGAAGGACCTCCGACAGCACACGCTTACGTTGAATTGCGATGACTTTTGCCTCGGCGCCGGAGGACGGCGTCGCACGAAGGGGGGTCGGCGCCGCGCGTCGCGGAGCCGACTTGGATGGGGCGGTGGAGCGGGCCGCGACCGCCCTCGCCGCGCAGCAGCGCACCGATGGGAGCTGGAACACCGACACGGACATCGGTCCGATCGGGATGGCTACACAGCTCCTCGTCGAGTCGCTGTTCGGCGCGCTGCCATCCGGGGACGAGCGGCCCGCACTTTGTTACTTCGAGAGACGACAGCTCGCCGACGGATCGTTTCCGGCACACCCCCACGCCGAGTGCGGGAGCGTGACCGTCACGGCGCTCGCCTGGACGGCGATGGAGCTCTGCGGAGGAGCCGGAGCTCCGGCTGCTACGCGCGCGCGTGCGTTCGTCGACCGTCACGGAGGTCTGCCGGCCGTCGCCCGAGCGTTCCGTGAGCGAGGCGACATGGCCGCGCTGTATCTTCTCGCGCACCGGCGCGTCGACCCGGCGTTCCTGCCGATGATGCCGCCGGGGATCGCGCTCGCGCCGCTGGGAATGCTCCTGGATCGCCGGGTCCACGCGGGCAACGTCCTCGTGATGCTCGTGCTCGCCGCACTCGTCGATCAGCATCGCGGCTCGGCTCCCGGCTTCTTGGCGTCCGCGCGGCGCGCGCTCGAGCAGGTCCGCACCCGCGACGCGTTGTGTCGATGGCAAAACGCCGACGGGAGCTGGAACGGTTCACCGCTGCAGACGACGCTCATGCTCGTCGGTTTGCACGCCGCGGGGATGAGGCCGGCCGATCCGCCGGTCACGCGCGCGCTCGCGTGGCTCGACGGGATGAAGCGGCGCAATGGCGGGCTCGACGTCTGCGCGATGGACAACGACGTGTGGAGCACCGCGCTCGCAGCCATGGCATTGCGCGCGGCCGGGGTCGCGCCACGCGGCGAGACGATGCAGCGCGCGTACGCGTACCTTCTGTCGTGCCAATCGCGCGTTCCGATGCCGGCCGAGAACCAGCGACGGGCCGGCGCCCGCCGCACCGGAGGATGGCCGTTCCAGCGCGGCAACGACACGATGCCGGACACCGACGACACCGGCGTCGTCTTGGCGGCGCTCGCCGAAGAGGCGAAGGATCGCGCGCCTCGGGATCTGTACCGCGCCATCGACGACGGCGTCGCCTGGCTGCGCGACATGCAAAACCCCGACGGCGGATTTCCGACCTTCGTGTGGGGCCTGCCGTCGAAGGCGCCGGGGCCGATGTTCATGCGGGATCTGCGCATGGCGCTCGACGATCCAAAGGCGCTCCTCGCTTCGTTCGTGCGTCCCGCTCCCGAGTACGGCGATCCTGCGCTCGAGGGCGTCACCGGCCGCGTGCTCTGGGGACTGGGCGCAGCCGGGGTCACTCGCGAAGATCCGGCGGTCTGCCGGGCGATCGACTTCTTGCGCGCGCAGCAGTGCGACTCCGGCGCGTGGTGGGGCCGCTGGAAGGCCTGCTACCTCGCTGAAACAGCGACCATCCTCATCGGCCTCGCCGCCGTCGGCGAGGACATGACCGCCGACTACGTGAAGCGCGCGCTGAGATTCATGCTGTCGTGCCAGAACGACGACGGCGGCTTCGGGGAGACGGCAGAGGCGTACCGCGATCCGCAGCAAGCGGGTCGCGGCCCCAGCATGGCCCCGGTCACGGCGTACGTGGTGCTCGGTCTCCTCGCGACGCGAACCGCGCCGGCCGCCGCGATCGACGATGCGATCGCGTACCTTTTGCGGACGCAGCGCGACGACGGCCTCTGGGACAACGGCGGGTGGCTCCACACCTTCATCCCGCCCGATTTGCTCTACGTCTACGATGCTCCCGCGCACGCGCTCCCGCTCCTCGCCCTCTGTACCTACCGGCGGCGGCTCGAATGCTGACGTCCGACCTCGACCAGGCGCGACGACGCGGCGACGATCAAGCTGACAGAGCCGTCAGCGATCTCGGCGACCGGGCCTGGGCGCTCTCCGCCTTCTTGGCGCCGATCAGGGTGCGTGAGGATGCTCGCCCGCCCGGCGTGTCCGACGCCGTCTGGGACCTCGTCGCGCCGGCGCTCCCCGAGTTCGCCGATCCGCATCGGCTGCGCGCGGCACAGGCGTTCGCCGACAGGAACCTGCCGGCCATCACCATCGCGCTCTTCTGTGCGTCGCTCCCGGCGAGCTACGGCGATCGCGAAGGGGCGCGGCTTCTCGCCGCGACCGGCCGCATGCGGCGCGATCTCGATCGGCGCATCAACGAGACCGCGCGGTTCGTCTTCGACGTCCTGCGTCCCAATGGGTTCGATCCCGGGGGCCGTGCGCCGATTTCGATCGGCAAGGTTCGAATCATCCACGCCTCGGTCCGCGCGGCGGCGAAGCATCACGCTTCGACCGAGGAGGCGCTCATCAACCAGGAGCAGATGCTCGGCACGCTCTGCCTGTTCTCGGTCGTGGTGCTCGATGCGCTCGAGCGCCTCGGCGTGCGCGTCGATCCACGCGATGCCGAGGACTTCGTGCACCTGTGGTGCGTCACGGGCGCGCTCCTCGGGATCGATCCGGGTCTTTTGCCGGCGTCACGCAGAGAGGCTTCCGCGCTGTTCGCGGAGCTGAAGCGGCGCCGCTTCCAACCGAGCGAAGAAGGCCGAGCCTTGCTCGAAGACCTGGTCGTGGCGATGGAGCGTCACATGGCGATCTTCGGAATGCGCGAGCTCCCCCGCATGATGATTCAGCACCTCTTGGGGGCGGAGCACGCGCGACGTCTGGGGCTCGAGGCCGTAGAGCACGACGTCCAGCGCCTTCCGCTCCTTCGCGCATGGTCGAGCATGACCTCGATCCGACTTCCGGCGCTGGCGCCGCGCTTCGGCCGTGTCCTTCTGGAAACTGTCAACGCGCTCAAGCTGGGAGCTCATGCGGGCGACTTCCCGATGCACGCACCCACCCAGGTTCCTCCTCGATGCAGAGCACGGTAAGTTTTGGACCTCTAGTCATGCCGCTTCGGCTCGTCTTCGGTGACTTCGAACTGGACGAGGCGCGCTTCGAGCTCCGGCTTCGAGGACGCACCGTCGCGGTCCAGCCGAAGGTCCTCGACCTCGTCCTCTACCTGGCGAAGAACCGCGACCGCGTGGTGACCAAGGACGAGCTGCTCGAGACCGTCTGGAAAGGCATCGCAGTCACGGAGGCTTCCCTCAGCCAAGCGGTAAGCCTCGCCCGCCGGGCGCTCGAAGACTCGCCCGAGGAACAGCACACGCTACGCACGGTTCGGAGCAGGGGCTTGCAGTTCGTCGCAGCAGCCCGGTCGACGGGATCCCCGTCGCCCGTTCCGAAGGCGCCCGCCGCGGTGCCGATAGCGGCGCCGCCCGCCGCCGCCCGGCCTGCCGTCTCCGCGGTCGGTACCCTGAACGAAACCTTCGAGGACAAAGGCGCGGGCCGCGTCTCGGAGACCAGCAGCCCAGTTCTTTTCGCGGCGCTTCATTGCGAAGCACCGGAGCTCGGCGGGGCCGGCTGGTCGCTCGCGGGGCTGGATGAGGTCGAGATCGGTCGGGGGTCGGAGCGACGCAGCACGAGGAAGGCAGGAGCGACGCACGTGCTGACGATCGCGGTGCCCGGCCGGCTCATGTCGCGCAAGCACGCGCGCATCACGCGCACGCCGCACGGCTGGCTCGTGGTCGACGAGGGATCGCGCAACGGCACGTTCGTAGGCGGCCAGCGCATCGACAAGCATCTCCTTTCGGACGGCGAGGTCATCGACTGCGGGCGGACGCTGTTCCGGTTCTCCACCGAAAGGCGCCGCAGCGACTCCACGGGCGAAGCCGAGGCCGCAGGCACCGGATCGATCCTCGCGAGCATCACCCCGTGGGTCCTCGATCTCGAGCGTGACTTGCGCCGCATCGCGGCCACGGACGTGCCCGTGCTGCTCCTCGGCGAGAGCGGAACGGGCAAGAGCCACGTCGCCGACGCGATCCATCGCATCTCCGGTCGCGAGCGGCTCGTCCGGATAGACGCCGACGCGAGCTCCCCTTCGGATCGAACCGGCGACGCCGAAATGGACGGGAGCTCGACCACGCTCTTGATCGAGAACCTCGAGCGCGCCGGCGACACCGCGCTATCGAGGCTCCAACGCGCGCTCGATGCAGCACCCGGCGTGCGCGTCGTGGCGACCAGCCTCCTCGGACGCGCGGCGCTGACCGAACGGTTCCCCGCGGATCTCCGAACACGCCTCACGAGCTACGTGTGCGAGCTGCCACCGCTGCGACGCCGTATCGGCGATCTCGGCGCGCTCGCAGCGAAGGTCATGCATGACGCGTCCGCGTCCCACGAGATCGATATCGAAGCCGCGCGCGCGCTCCTCGAGCATCCGTGGCCCGGCAACGTGCGCGAGCTCTCGCACCGCCTGAAGATCGCAGCGACCCTCTCGGCAGGCGGGCCGATCCGCGTCGAGCACCTCTTTCCCGAGCCTGCCTGATCAGAACGATCCAGAGATCGTGAGCCCGCCGGTATTCGGTCCTAGCGAAGGACCGAGCCAGGTCGTCGCCGAGGGCTTCCACGGCTCCTCGGCGAGAAACAAGGCGAGCGAAGCAACGAGCGCCGAGCCACCCACCGCGAACATCACGGTGGACGCCGTCGCGTAGGTGCGAAGCTCTTCGTCGAGCTCGACGCCTCTCCGGCTCGTGCACCGCTCTTCGGGACAGATTTCGTCGCGCTCGCTCTTCTTCGCGAGGGTGGCGCCACCCAGGGCAGCGCCCGCCGTAACGCCGGCCGACCCGAGCGCCAGCGTCGCCCAAATCCACGGCCTCAGCGGCGATGGCTCCTCGGGCTTGGTGGAATCGGGAGCCTTGGATGGCGTCGACTGCACCGAGCCCGACGGCGCGGTCGGCTCGATCGCGTCGAGCTTGATCTCCAAGTCGTTCACCGATTCCGCCGGGAGCTGCGTCTCTTTCGTCGCCGTCCGGTATCCGGTCGCGCGCAGCTCGATCCGAGCCGTCCCTGCTGGCACGCGTATCGGCTCGGACTGAGGAAGCGTCGCCAGGCGTGCGCCGTTCACCCAGACCTCGGCGCCCTTCACGTTCGAGCGCACGGCGAGCGATGCGAGCTGCTTGGCGACGATGTCGCGCGCTTGCTCGAGCGCCTCGCGGTTCTGAATGACCCACGGGTCGCTCCCCGCGGCGAGCGCACCTTTTAGGCACTGCTCCGCTTCGACGTAGAGCCGGAGCGATTTGGACGCGAGGCCCATCTGACCCAGCGCGCGCGCGGATGGATGCGTCGCATGAGCCTTCCGAAATCGCTCGAGCGCTTCGGCTTCGCGACCCTCGACACGCAGCGCCACACCTTCGCGGATGAGCGTTTCGGCTTGCTCGATCGCGGCTTCGGGCTCACCGGCGGCGGCCTCGACCGTGGCGAGAACGAGCGCGAGCGCGAGGCTCCGCACGCCGTGTCGGCGTACGACGCTTCGGACTTTCGCGTCGACTCGCAAGCCCCGCATTCGATTCAATCCACGATCGGAATGCCGTCGATATCACGACGCACCGGCGAAGTCGCCGTCGGAGGTGCAGCTGCGCTCGGCACCGAGCCGCTTTCCGACGCGGACGGCTTCGGCGCCGCGCGAGCCGTATTCAGCGGTTGCTTCGGGGCCGCGGTCACCACGGGCGCGGTGGTTGCCGACGGCGCCGCTGGCGGATCGATCGGAGGAGGTGGAACCGCAGACGCCACGGCGCTCGTGGCGGCCCTGGCGACCTCGGTCGGCGCCGGCGGCTCGGCGCGCGGTTCGCTCGAGGCCACACCGCTCCCGCTCTCGATCGGGCCCGCGGCACCCCTGACGCCGAAGTACCAGAGCCCGCCGATGCCAACGAGAGCTAGAGCGAGAACCGGGCCTAGGCGCGATCTCGATGACGCCTTCTGATCTCGGTTTCGTCGGTCGTCGAGCCCGGCGTCGGTGCTCGAGAGCGTCGACGATAGACTCTCTTCGGTCGTGAGGCTCTCGGCCGGCGCATTTTCTGGCGGCGACGAGGCGTTCGCGACGGGAGATTGCGGACGTTCGGCGATCAGCTGCGCGGCGATCTTTCCGCGCTTGGAGGCGAAGGGCTCGAGCTCGCGAGCGAGGTCCGAGACCGAGGCGGTGCGGCGCTCCGGCCTTTTCGCGAGCGTCTTCTCGATGACCTCACGAAGCGCATCGGGCACTTCAGGCCGAAGCTCGCCGATCGAGCGCGGCGGATCGCCGAACGTCGCCGCGATCGCTTCGCGGGCCGTGGAACCGGGGAAGGGATGTTCGCCCGTGAGCAGATAGAAGAGCGTGACGCCGAGCGACCAGACGTCGGCGCGCCCGTCGATCTTCGTCGGGTTCCGGAGCTGCTCAGGAGAAGCGTAATGCGGCGTACCGAGGACGGCGTCCTCCGCGGTCTTGTCGGGATCGTCGTTGTCTCCGCTGGGCGGCACCTTCGAGATGCCGAAGTCGAGCACCTTGACGATGTCGCGGGTCCCGATCCGCGCGAGGAAGAGGTTCGCCGGCTTGATGTCGCGATGGATGATGCCCGCTCCGTGCGCCTCGGCGACGGCCACACACGCCTCGAGGACGAAGTCGACCGCGTCGGTGATCGGCAGCGGTCCGCCGGCCCGCACGCGCGCAGCGAGATCTGTTCCCTCGAGGAGCTCCATGACGATGTACGGCGCATCGTCATGAAGGCCCAGGTCGTACACCCGAACCACGTGCTCCGACGCGAGCGATTGCGCCGCTCGACCCTCACGGAGGAGCCGTCGCTTGGCGGTTCCGAGCCTTTTGGCCATCACGAACTTGATGGCCACGTCCTTCTTCAGGAGCAGATGCTGAGCTTTCACTAAGCATCCCATTCCCCCGCTACCGACGACCCCGAGGACGCGATACTTTCCCCCTACCAAGGTGCCGGTGGCCGGGGGCTCGTGCTCCTGGTCGCCGATCGACATGCAGCCGACAAGCGTACCCGTTTCGACCCGGAAATGGCGATCTCGCCGCGCGCGGGCTCTCGCAATGTTCTTGGTCGTCGCTTCGCCGGCCTGCCTGATCGACCTCGGGCCGGAGCGCTTCTTTGAGGAAGACGGCGGCGGTGCAGGTGGCAGCACGACCGCCGCAACCGCGACGGCCACGACCACGACCACGACGGCCACGATCACGACGCAAGCAACGACCGCAAGCTCGAGCAGCACGGCAGGCGGCGGCGGAGGCGGAGGCGGTGAGCATCCGGGCAACTGCAGCGGAGAGAAGCTGACGTGGGCGCTCCAGATTGGTGGACCGGATCGCGAATACGCGCGATCGATCGCGCCGGACGGACAAGGCGGCCTCTTCCTCTCGGGGCAGCACTACGGCACGCTCACCCTGGGTAGCAACGATCTGATCTGCGACGGCCTCGCCGACGCATTCTTGGCGCACGTCGACGCGAACGGCGTCTTCGACTGGAGCTTCTCCCTGGGTAACTCCGCCGACCAGCCAGCGCTGAAGGTCTACGCCGCCGCCGGAGGCTTCATCGCGGCAGGCTCGTTCAAAGGAACCGTCGACTTCGGCAACGGAGAGGAGACAGCGAATGGCGAGGACGCCGTGGTGCTGCGCTACGACAGCGCGGGCAATCTCCTCTGGCAGAAGATCTATCCGGGACCCGGGGCCCAGATCGTTCGCCACGTGGCCGTCGATGAAGTGACCGGCGACATCTATCTGGGCGGCTCTTTCTACTACGAGATCGATCTGGGACAGGGCCCGGTCGTCAGCACCGGGAGCTCCGACGCCTTCATTGCAAAGCTCAATGCGAACGGCTCGCTGGCTTGGAGCCGCCTGATGACGGGGGGCGCCCAGGCGCAAACGAACGCCGTTGCGTTCGACGGCCAGGGACACCTCCTCGCTGGCGGGGCTGCGTATGGCGACATCGACGTGGGAAACGGCGTCGAGACGGCCGGGGTAGATGGCCTGCCCGACCCCTGGGCCGGTCTCTACGACGCGGCGACGGGTGCCCCGATCTGGACCCGGGTCTGGTCGGCCCCGGAGTACGGCATCGTCAGCCATGTCGCCTTCGACCCGAACGGCGACGCGATAATCGCGGGACGCTGGCTTCAGGTCCTCCAGCTCGACACGATCATAACCGGCACATTTGTCTCCGGTGTCTTCGTCTCCCGGCTCGACGAAAGCGGGTACGCGACCAACGACTTTGCGGAGATCGACCACGGATGGCTGCTCACCGGGCTGGCGCTCAACGAAGCCGACGGCCACTTCTTCGTCAGCGGGGAGTTTGGCAACGCCATCTACACCGAGCCGGAGCCTATTTCGACCACGGGAAAGTCCGATGGCATGATCATCGAGCTCGACAGCGACCTCGTGCCGATCAGAACAATCGTCCTCGGCTCGTTGGACAACGACGACTTCTCGGCATTGGCGCTCGTATCGCCTACGGACATCTATGCCGTGGGGAACTTCCAAATGACCGCCGGCCTCTCGGATTGCGACACGCTCGTCTCAGCAGGCGACGTCGACATGCTCCTCGTAAAGCTCGCACCCTAGTCGCTACGCATCCTCTACCATCCGAGGATGCGCCACCTCCTCGCGTGCTTCGCGCTCTCGTTCACGCTCGCATGCGGCGACTCGTCGGACGACGCGACAGGCGGGACCGACGGCACCTCGACCAGCGGCACGGCTGCGACGAGCGGAGGGGGAACGACCGCGACGGGCGGAAGCTCGACGACGACCGGCGGAAATCCGATGGGATCTGCCGGTTGCGGCATCGCCCTGGCGGAGCCGACCGGCGAGTGGAACGCGAAGACGATCAGCGTCGACGGAGCGACGCGCGAGTACTTCGTCTACCTACCGGCGGGCTACGACCCGATGCGCCCCTACCTGGTCGTCTACCAGTTTCACGGGTGCAGCAGCAGTCCCGACAAGGAGAACAACAACGTCCCGATCCAGGACGAATCAGGGGGCGACGCGATCATCGTCCGCGGCCGGGCCGTCGGCGACTGCTGGGACAACGAGGCCGACATCGCCTTCTTCGACGCGATGGTCGGTGCGATCGAGAGCGGATACTGCGCAGATCCCGAGCGCCGCATGGCCGCCGGATACTCGAGCGGCGCGTTCATGACGCACTACCTCGCCTGCGTTCGCGGCGCCGAGCTTCGAGGCGTCGCCAGCATCGCGGGCGGGCAGAGCGGCTCTGGATGCACGGGCGACGTCGCGGCGCTCCTCATCCACGACACAGATGACGGTACCGTCAACATTTCGGCCAGCGAAGGGGCTCGCGACCAGCACCTCGACGCGAACGGGTGCACGGACGCGACGTCGCCCTTCGACCCGTCGCCTTGCGTCGAGCACCAAGGTTGCGAGGCCGGCCTCCCGGTCGTGTGGTGTCAGACCTCGGGCAATGGTCACGACCGGCAGGACGGCCTCGCAGCCCCCGCGTTCTGGAATTTCCTCTCGACGCTCTGATCGGACGCTACTGACCGGGCTCCACACAAGGAGGCGTCGAGTGCGTCTTCTCTGCGGCTTGGAGCATCCGAGCAAACGTCGCCTTGGCGTCGGCGCTCTGCATTTCGCCGGAGAGCTTCTCGACGTGCGATTGGTACGCGCGCGCTTGGTACGCCTGATGCTCGAGCACGTGCGCCCTCTCGGGCGAAGCTTCGGCCCCCTCGCACGAGGTGCTCGGCCGATCGATTCGCTGCTTCACCGCCGCGAGCTCGGTGAGGTAGCGCGTCCAATCGTCGGAGCATCCCGACTTGTCGATCGCGCACGCCGTGGGCGCCTTCTGCACGACCTTGGCGAGCTCCCGATACGTCACCTCGATGTCGATGGAGAGCTTTCGCAGCTTCTCGTCGCGGTTGGCCGGATCGAGCTCGGTCTTGGGAGCGTCCGGATAGAGCTCCTGCCAAGTGCGCGCCGGCTGTGCAGCCGCAGCGTCTGCCGGTGCGTCAGTCGTAGGTGCGCTCGTCGTGCTCGGTGCCACCGCGCCTTGTGTCGTCGGTTGCGGCCCGCATCCGACAATTCCCAAGGCGGCGATGACATAGGCCAAAAGCTTTGTCCTGAGCATGAGGCCGCGTTGCGCTACCGACGGCGGGAGTCAAGGTCGCGCTCTCAGGAATTCGTCGTAAGGCTGAACGAAGCGCTGTGCGTGCTGCCGCCGTCCCAGCCGCCGACCACCGAGACGATGCCTTTGCCCGCCGAGAGGCAGAGCGACAGGTAGCTCGCGTCACCGATGAAGTCCTCGCGGCCGAAGCACCAGGTTCCGTCTTCGTACCCGGCGATCTCACTGCTGGATTCTCCGTCGGCGCCCTTGTCAATGTGACGCTCGGACTTCGGCTCGCTGGGCATGATCAGCGTCGCCGGCGTAAGGACCACCGGGCCGCCATCGGCCGGGAACCGATGCAGTCCATCCTTGGTCGCGGCGTAGATGCCTGCGGGCGTGACACCACCGAGCCCGATCGTGAAGCTCTCGTTCCCATCATCGCCGCAGTCGAGCACCGCGAAGCGAGCGTCGGCGGTGATTCTTACGTCGCTCACGACGCAGCTGATCGTGGTCGCGGAGCGCGAGACGACCTCACCGTTCTTCTCGGCGCGGTCGTCGTCGGGATCGTAGTGAGAGCTCTCGGTGTCCACCGCATACGTGAACCTGCGGCCGACCTCGAAGAGGTCGGCGTAGAGTGCAGGAAGCTCGAGCGGCACCGCTTGGGGGATCTGGGTCTCGCCGAGCCGGCTCTCGGAGGGCGAGGTCTGACGGGCTGCCTCGACCTTTGGCTCGGTCGCGGCCGCGTTCATCGAGCGCTGAGGCGCCGAGCTGCAACCCGAGAGGACGCACAGAAGAGCCGTAGCTCCGAACGCGAAGCGCATGGTTCGTGCGGAGAACGCCCTACCCAGCCTCCGCAGTCCCACCTCCGAAGACCGCGCCGCCGATTCAACGCGGTCGTCTGGAGAGCTCGAGCGTCATCTTGGCAGGCACCGAGCTCACTACGCGAACGCAAATCGGCATGCCGCCGAGGTTCTGCCAGCTCGAGGACGCGCCGGCCGAAGGTTGCCACGAATAGGCGGAGGGGGTGAGCGTGCCGTCCTCCATGATTCCCTGAAAGGTGAGCCTCACGTCTCGATAGGTGACGGCGACGCCGGTGCGCGGTGCGCGCGTCGTGGCACCTTGCAGGATTTCGATCTTCTCCACGCCCGTCGGATCGTTGCACCGAGCGTCCGGGCCGGTGCTCCCGATCGGCGCGGCCGTCTCGAGCTCGGCGGTCTCGGGCTGGGGCGCGGTGCTTTGGTGCGGTGGAGCAGAAACAGGAGCGACGACGGAACCGTCAGTGACTGCCGACGAGGACGGAGACGGTGCTGCCGGAGCGGAGCATCCCCCGACGGCGACCGCCAGGACGAACGCAGCCGCCCGCTTCACGAAGCCGCCCGCATGGCTCGCTTCTCGTAGTAGCGCACGGTGAGCAAGATGATCGCCGAAGCGACGAGCATCGCTCCCATGATCGGCCAGGCCTTCGGCTGCATGTTCCCGTTCTCGTCGAAGATCTCCGAGCCGAGGTAGCTCACCATGAGAAGCGGCGGGATGTAGCCGACGAACGATCCCCAGAAGTGCGTCCAGAACCGCACTTTGGAGACGCCGAGGAACGAGTGCAGCACCTGCGGCATCCAGAAGATGAGCCGCAGAATCGCGACGGTGCGGAACGAATTCTTCTCGAGGGCGGCTTCGTACCTGCGAAGGCGCGCCGGAATACGGGCCGAGACCCAATCGCGCGCGACGAAGCGCGCGAAAGAGAAGCCGACGACGCTCGCCGCCATCGTGCCCGTCATCGAGAGCGCGAACGCGATGTGCCACGGCCAGATGAGCGGCGCGGCGACGACGAAGACTGTCCCCGGGACTCCGAACGGCTGAAGCAGCGTGTAGGCCACGATGAAGGCCGCATAGCCCCACACGCCCATCTCTACGAGCTCGTGAGCCAAGCTTCGCGGATCCGACACCTGTGCGAATACGCCGAATCGGTACGCGAGGAGGAGACCGACCGCCACCATGACCACGAGGCCGATCTTGGCGAAGCGCATCCGCGTCACAGAGGAGCACCGCCTGCGGTCGGATGCAGCGACACGGCGTCCCAACACGCTTGCTCGGCGTCGGCGATCTTCTCCTGCGTGAGCTCGATGCGACCTTCGGAGTGAGCGCGCATCATGCCGACGAACGCGCCGAAGATGAGCTCCATCAGGACCGACGCATCGAGCGGCTTGAGCAGCCCCTGCGCCTGCGCCATCTGGATCACGCTGCGCGTGAAATCCTTGAGGTTGCGATCGACGGCTCGGCTCTCGTCGTCGAGGTACGACGCATGGTTGTGGAGCTCGATGAAGGTGAACGCCGTAGGATGCTCCATCGCGAACGCGATCATCTCGTGCCACATCGCGCGAAACTGCTCGCGGACCGGAGCCTCTTGCGGGAACTTCATGAACACCCGCTGGGCCACGACGGTCTTCCACGAGCGATAGAGCGCGTTGACCAACGCCTCTTTGCTGTCGAAGTAGTGGTAGATGGTGCCCGCGGCGACGCCTGCCTTCTCTGCGATCTGCGGCATGGCGGTCCCGTAGAAGCCGCGCTCGACCAGGCTCTCGAGCGCCGCCTCCATGATCGATTCGCGCCGGTCGGGTCGCTCCGGCGGTCGGCCGCGTTTCGCTTTCGTGACCAATTTACCGAGTGAATATTCGAATAAGAAAGCCCACTTGTCAACGAGCACGAATTTTCCCCTTGCGATCGTGTTTTCCGCGTGGTTTTGTCCGTCCGCCTTTACCAACTGAATATTCATTTGAGAATTACCAGCTACCAACGGAGAGCCCGATGAAGACCCGATCGCTCCTAGCCGCCCCGATCCTCGCCGCCGCCGTCCTCGGCGCCACCGGCTGCCCGGACCTCGACCTCCCCCCCGGGGACGTCACGGACCCGAACTACTGGGGCCAGGCGTTCCTCGACAAGTACGAGGACGAGCTCGTCGTCGGCGAGCTCGAAGCGGGGCCCGCTCCGCTCGAGGAGCCGCGGGTCGTCCTCTTGATCACCGGCGTCACGATCCCCGCCGAGTGGTTCGAGCCGATGAAGGCTCGGCTGGAGCGCGACGGCTTCATCCCGGTCGTCTACGAGCCGCCGGATCTTTTGAGCGGCGACCTCTTCATGAACTCGGAGCTCCTCGCGGACGTCGTCGACCAGGTTCGAGCCGACACGGGCTACGACAAGATCGACATCCTCGCCGAGTGCACCGGCGGTCTCATCGCCCGTCACTACATCCAGGCGCTCGGCGGGGATCAGTACGTGAACCGCTTGGTCACGTTCATCTCACCGCAGCACGGCCTGCCCAAGGCGGTCGAGGCGCACGCCATCGCCGGGTGGGAGGCGCTCGAGGATCTGTCGCCCGGCAGCGAGTTCCTCGAAACGGTGAACAACGCTCCCCTTCCCGAGAACGTGCCGATCACGTCGATCTACACGTGCACCGACGAATACATCCAGCCGTACGAGACGTCGATCATCCCCGGCGCGAAGAACATCGGCCTCTGCGACGGCTTCGTCGGTCACTTCCAGTTCTTCTACGACCCGGCGATCTACCTCGTCATGCACGCCGAGCTCGTGGCGCCGCTGCCGGGTGAAGAGGTGGGCCCCGGCCCGTCGGATGTACCGGAAGGAAACGACTCCCCCGAGGTCGAAGAGGAGGACATCCTCGATGAAGGCGAGAGCGATGTCGGTGACGTGAGCGCCGATGCGAACGCGGATGGGCAGGGCGGCTGCTCGACGAGCGGCTCTCCGGCGAGCGGCGGGCTCGCGCTCTTGGCGCTCGGCGCCGCGAGCGTCGCGGCGCGACGCCGTCGCCGCACGGCGTGACGATTTTCGGCGACTGCTCCGAAACGCGCGCGTCTTTGTGGGTGGACCCATTCAAGGAGCCTCCTATGAAGACGCGCACTTACTTTTGTTTTCGCACGATCGTCGCGGCCATCGCTCTCACCGCCGTCGCAGCGGGCTGCGGCGAGAAGCCTGCCGGCGGCAGCGAGCCGGCCAAGACGGGGGACAAAGCCGGAGCCGGCCCGAGCACCGGCAAGCCCTCTGCAGCGAAGAGCGCCGCGCCTGCGACCCTCGCCTTCAAGAACCTCGACAAGCTCGGCGCCAAGATCGAGGTTCCTTCCGACGTTCAGACGATGGACGCATCCGGCGATGCGCCCGGCGTCTCGATCTTCACGCCGTCCGGCGATCTCAGCATCGACGTCAACGTCACGACCGACGTCTATGCCTCGAGCATCGATGCCGCGAAGAAGGAGATCGAGAAGGACCCGAACAAGTTCAAAAAGTTCACCGTCGAGAACAAGACCGCCGACGGCTGGCACCTCGAGTTCGAGCTCGAGTCGATGATGGACAAGACGCCGCTCTACGGAGTCCAGGTCCGTAAGAAGATCGGCGACAAGTCGCTGCAGTGCTCCCGCAACGTGAAGACCGAAGCCGAACGCGCAAAGATTTCGAAGGCTTGCGCTTCCCTGACCAAGATGTGAGCCCCCCCCGCCGGAGGGTGGGTCGAAAAAAAATCAGATCGCTTGTCGATCCCGAGAACCCTCGATTGTCGCCTCGACGACAGCGCGAAAACGCTAAGGAGACGACAATGAGATTTCTGATGACCTACGCGCAGAAGCCGAACACGCCGCCCCCGACCCCCGAGAAGATGGCGGCGATCGGCGCCTACACCAAGAAGAACATGGACGCCGGCATCGTGGTCATGACCGGCGGCCTCGTGAGGCCTACGCGCGGGATCCGCGTCGTCTGCGAAGCCGGCAAGGCGAGCGTCGTCGACGGTCCGTTCGCAGAGACCAAGGAGCTGATCGACGGCTTCGCGCTCGTCGAGGTCCCTTCCAAGGAAGCCGCCATCGCCGTCGCCAAAGAGTTCATGGAGCTCGCGGGCGATGGTGAAGGCGAGATCCTGCAGTGGTTCGATCAGGGCGCAGGACAACCGCCCGGCTGATCCGTACGGAGGGCAGCGTCGTGACCGCGGGCGACTATGATCGCCCGCGATGTCCGACCCCATCAAAGGTGCGGTCGCCGCCGTCTGGAAGGATCAGGCCCCTCGCCTGATCGGCGCGCTCGTCCGCATCGTCCGCGACGTGTCGCTTGCCGAAGAGCTCGCGCAAGACGCGCTCGTCGCCGCGCTCGAGGAGTGGCCTCGCTCCGGCATCCCCGACAAGCCGGGCGCGTGGCTCATGACGACCGCCAAAAATCGCGCGATCAACGCGGTTCGACGCGCGAAGATCTCGGCGCGCGTCGGCGAGTCGCTCGAGCACGGCATCGATACCGAGCTTTCGCTCACCGACCTCGAGTCGGCGCTCGAGGCGCACATGGACCACGACGTCCGCGACGACGTGCTTCGTCTGGTGTTTGCGGCGTGTCACCCGGTGCTCTCGAAAGAGGCCCGGGTGGCGCTCACGCTCAGGATGATCGGCGGCCTGACGACGGAAGAAATCGCGCGCGCGTACCTCTCGACGGAGCCGACGATCGCGCAGCGCATCGTCCGCGCCAAG